>NZ_PSWM01000009.1:0-117467 GCF_002932795.1 Rathayibacter sp. AY1B5 | reverse complement strand
CCGGCGCGCTCCAGGCGTTCAAGCACACGCTCCCACCGGGGCCGGTGCCGGAGCCCGCCGAGCAACGTGCCCACGAGGGCTTCGAGTGGCTCTACGTGCTGAGCGGGCGGCTCCGCCTGCGGCTCGGCGAGCACGATCTGGTGCTGCCGGCGGGCGAGGCCGCCGAGTTCGACACCCGGGTGCCGCACTGGTTCGGTCGCGCCGACGAGCAGCAGGTCGAGTTCCTCAGCCTGTTCGGCCGCCAGGGCGAGCGGATGCACGTCCGCGCATCCACGCGCCGCTGAGCGCGGCCACGCCTCGCCGAGCGCCTCGCGCGGCCACGCCTCGCCGAGTACCTCGCGCGGTCACGCCTCGCCGAGCACCTCGCGCGCGAAGCCCTCGGTGCGTGCCTGCAGAGTCGCGATCCGCTGCGCTCGCGCCGCCTCGAGGTCGAACCCGATGTAGGCGACCGACGGGCGCCGCCGCACGTTCACCGAGCATTCGAAGCGGGAGCAGACGAGCGTGCCGAGCGAGTCCCCCGCCCGCCCGGCCGCTCCGGCCTTCCGCGCCCCGAAGAAGACGACGTCGTTCGGGAGCTGCACGTCGCGGCACCACGAGCACTGCGCCCGCGAGCGCGGCAGGGCGTCGGCCTGGGTGAGCAGGATCCCGACGAGGCGCTCCTCCAGCGGCACGACGACGTAGGCGCGGCGGCCCATCCGCCGGTCGCGCCAGCCGAGATGGTCGATGACCGACCAGTCCAGCGCGTCGAAGTCCTTCGGCAGCGCGAGATCGGCGACCTCCTTGCGGGAGGCGTTGACGAAGGACTCGCGGATCTCGGTCTCGGTCAGTGGCTGCATGGCGCTTCCGAGCCTAGGCCGGGATCAGCCCAGGTGGGCGACGGCCTCCTTCGGAGCCTGGGCGAGGAACTCCTCCTTCTTCACCCGGATCATCGCGACGGCGACGACGGAGGCGACGACCAGTCCGATCGCGGCCGCGACGAAGACCGCGGAGTAGCCGTCGACGAACGCGACCGGCGACTGCTGCTCGCCCGCGACTCCCGCGTAGAGGGTCGTGAAGATCGACAGCCCGATCGAGCCGCCGATCTGCATGGCGGCGTTGGCGGTCGCTCCGGCGGCACCGGCGTCGTGAGCCGCGACTCCGGTGAGCGCGAGGTTCTGCAGCGGCACGAAGACCATCGCCATGCCGACGCCCAGGAGGATCAGCGCGGGCAGCACCTCGAGGAGGTAGCCGCCGTCGGGGGTGATGCGGCTCAGGTAGAGGAGCCCGGCGGCCGCGATCAGCGGGCCGACGATCATCAGCACGCGCGGGCCGGTGCGCGGCAGCAGCTTGGCGGCGACTCCCGCGACGATCATGATCGTCACCGTCATCGGCAGGTTGGCCAGGCCGGCCTCGAGCGGCGGCAGGCCCAGGACCAGCTGCAGGTGCAGGGTCAGGTAGAGGGTGGAGCCGATCATCACGCTGCCGACGATCGCCTGCACCAGGAAGGCTCCGCCGCGGACGCGGTCGGCGACGATGCGCAGCGGCAGCGACGGGTGGTCGGAGCGGGCCTGGATCCGCACGAAGAGCGCCAGCAGCAGCACGCCGACCAGGAGGAAGCCGAGGGTGTCGACGCGGAGCCAGCCCTGCTCGGCGAGGGTGAAGCCGTAGACGACGCTCCCGAGCCCGAGCGCGACGGTGATCGTCCCGGCGACGTCGAAGCGGTTGCGCCCCTCCGCGCGGCTCTCGGTGACGAGCAGCTGGCCGGCGATCGCGCCGACCACGACGACGGGGACGTTGACGAGCAGGCACCAGCGCCAGTCGGCGAACTCGGTCAGCAGCCCGCCCAGCACGAGGCCGACGGCGGCGCCCGCTCCGGCGACCGCTCCGAAGACGGCGAAGGCCGTGCCCCGCTCGCGGCCGGAGGGGAAGGAGACGGTGAGGAGGGCCAGAGCGGCCGGTGCGAGCAGCGCAGCGAAGGCGCCCTGCAGCCCGCGGGCGGCGATCAGCTCGGTGCCGGAGGTGGCGAGGCCGCCCCAGGCGGAGGCTGCGCCGAAGCCGATCATCCCGATCAGGTAGGTGCGCTTGCGCCCGGTGTAGTCGGCGATGCGGCCGCCCAGGAGCAGGAGCGCGCCGAACGCGAGGGCGTAGGCGGTGACGACCCACTGGCGCTCGACGTCGGTGAGGCCGAGGTCCGCCTGCGCGGCGGGGAGGGCGATCGTGACGATGGTGCCGTCGAGCACGACGACGAGCTGCGTGAGCGCGAGGATCACGAGCACCCACCAGCGGCGGGCGGAGGAGGGAGCGGACGGGGAGGGCATGGCGGCCTTTCACACGGAGCGGAGCGGGACCGGCGGGTCCGGATCCGAGCCGCGTCATCGGGGCCGAACCACCCCAACCAGTTGGTTGGGCAAGGAGGAGTGTATCGTTCGAGCGCCCGGAGGTGAACCATGGAACCGAGATCCGATCCGCTGACGCCCGCTCGCGAGCGGATCCTCCGCGCCGCGTCCGTCGAGTTCGCCGCCCACGGCTTCGCGGGCGCCCGGGTCGACCGGGTGGCGGCTGCTGCGGGCCTGAACAAGGAGCGCCTCTACGCGTACTACGGCGGCAAGCGCGGGCTGTTCGTCGCGACCGTCGTCGAGGCGCTCGGCGCCCTCGACGAGACGCTCCTCGCCGACGCGGCGGACCTCCCCGATCTCGCAGGCCGCATGTTCGACCACGTCTGGGAGCACCCGGAGTTCCTCCGCCTGCTCACCTGGGCGCGCCTGGAGGGCGCCGGCGTGTGGGAGGAGGCCGGCGAGCATCTCGGCGGGGTCCCCGCCCCCGAGGCCCGGGTCGTCGAGTGGCAGCGCACCGGCGTCGTCGACGCGAGCTGGTCCGCCGACGACCTCTTCATCGCCCTCCTCGGCCTCTGCGAGATCTGGCACCTCACCCCCTTCGCGTCCCGCGGCGGCGAGGAGACCCGGGACCGCCGCCGCGCCTTCGTCGTGCACGTCGCGCGACTGGTGGGCTCACCGCGCTGAGTCCGGACCCTCGTCCGGCGTCGGCATCATCTGATTCTCGCGCGGCTGCAGCACGATCCCCTCGTCGCCCGGGAGGACCACGCCGTCCGCTCGCTGCGCCTCGTCCTCGAAGAGGAGCGCTTCGACATCGCCGGGCACGCACGGCATCTCGGCCCCGATCATGTCCATCTCCTCGACAGCGCCGGTGACGAACGTCGCCCGCAGCACCGGTCCACCCGCCCCGTACACCGGCGGGCGCGGAGTCGAATCGGTCACCCGCCCCGTCATCCCCAGGGACTCCCAGGAGTCCGCGACCTTCCGCGCATCCCCCTCGACTTCGGTGCCCGCGGGGGCCCACCAGTCGTAGCTGTAACTCGCGCCCGTCAGGCCGTCGCCGAGGCCGCACACATCGGGCCCGGCCGCGCCGTTCCGCGGCCACCAGCCCTCGATCTCGAGCCGTTCCGCGGAATTCCGCACGAACTCCACCACCCGATCCCGGCCCTCTCGGGCGGACGAGAGCGCCGCGAGGGAGTCGAGGAGGCGCCGGCCCCCGAGGGGCCGTGCCAGGGTGCTGACGGTGTCGAGGACAGGGGTGGAGAGCGCTCCTCCCCCGGCGGCCGCGAAGGCCAGGGAGATCTGCTCGACCCAGGTCGCGTCGGCCGCGCAGATCGACAGCAGCTCGCGGAAGCCCTGGAGCACCGAGAAGGACTCGACCGGCGCCCACGAGCAGCGGTTGCCGAACGCTCCCCAGGCGGCCATCAGATCGTGGAGCCGCGAGCGCAACGCCTCGTCCGCCTGCCGGGTCTGCGAGACGAAGACGTCGAGGTGCTCGGGGTCGGCGGAGGTCGTGCCACCTCCGGCGGACCCCACCGGGGACGTGCGGGCCACCGACTGCGGGGCGAACGCCGCACGGATCGGCGGCGGCACGACGGGCCGGTCGGACGGCGGACGGTCGACGACCTCGTCGACCCCGGCTGCGAGGGCCGCGGCCGGGTCGAGGCGGCGCCGCTGCTCCCGCTCGGCCGCCCGCGTCTCCCACGCCGCGTACGCCTCCCGGCGCTGCCGCTCCTCCTCGGCCTTCCTCGCGCCGACGTACGCGCCCCGGAACTCCTGGAGGGCGTGCTCGGCGGCGGCGGACCGCAGGACCCCCTGGGAGGAGACGGCGGCAGCGATCTCGTCCGAGGCGCGGACCAGCTCCGTCGCTGCGGCGTGGTCGAAGGGGAACACGGTCACCGCCTCCTGAGTGAGAACATCTCAGGAACCATGGATCGGCTCCGGCGCACACACGCGCTCGTGGCGCGAGACGAAGCGCTGGACGCACCCCGCACACAGGCGCGCGCACGCAGAAGTGGCGCGGACCCCATCGGTCCGCGCCACTCGCTCAGATCCCGCGACTCATTCCGCCGCGGTCAGCCGCTCCAGATACCCCGCGAACGCGCGCAGGTCCTCCTCGGGCCAGGCGCTCAGCGCCTCCTGCATCCGCTGCCGCTGCTCCCCGCCGAGATCGCGCATCCGCTCGCACCCGGCAGCGCTGAGCGAGAGGAACCGCGCCCGGCCGTCGGTGGGATCGGAGGTCATCTCGACCAGTCCCAGATCGGCGAGCTGACGGGCCTGGCGGCTGATCGCACTGCGGTCGACGCCGAGCCGCTCCGCCACGGCACCGGAGTGGACCGGGCCGCACCGCTCGAGCATCCGCAGCAGACGCAGTCCGAAGGGCGGCAGCGCCGGATCGATCGACGCCGCCGCGTCCCGGACGGCGAGACGCACCTGGACGGCGAGCGCGGTGATCTGCTCCTCGACCTCGTGCAGCGCCTCGGCCGAGGGCGCGGCGGCGGGCATCAGGAGCGCTCGATCACGTCGACGGAGCCGGTGGGAGCGGCGCGTCTGGCGCGCACGACGGCCTCCTCCTGCCGCTCCTCGTCGGCGTGACGGCCGTGCTCGGGAGTGGTCTCGCGACCCTCGCGGGCGTGCGTCGCGTCGTCCGTCCGCCGCGCCTGGC
Organism: Rathayibacter sp. AY1B5; assembly: GCF_002932795.1. Lineage (NCBI taxonomy): Bacteria > Bacillati > Actinomycetota > Actinomycetes > Micrococcales > Microbacteriaceae > Rathayibacter > Rathayibacter sp. AY1B5. The sequence continues at coordinate 112,490 of NZ_PSWM01000009.1, read as the reverse complement.
CGACGGGGCGCAGAGCCGCCTGGCCGTCGGAGGCGGCGATGAGCGCGTCCTCCGCAGCCTGCAGCGGAGTGGTGGGCTCCGCCTTGAGCTGCACCGCGTTCTTCGAGCCCAGGCTCACGTTGGGCAGGAGGATGACGGCGATCAGCGTGACGACCGCGAGCGGGATGCTGTAGAGGAACACGTCGCCCACACCGATGCCGTAGGCGCTCTCGACCACGACGCGCACGGCGTCGGGCAGAGTCGCCGGCTGCGGGATCGTGCCACTGCCCAGCGCCTGTGCGGCGAGCGCCTGGTCGGCCGGAGCGAGGCCCGCGATGCCGGTCTTGATCCGGTCGGCGATCACGGTGCCGAGCATCGAGCCCAGGACCGAGACGCCGACGGTGCCGCCGAGGCTGCGGAAGAACGTCACCGCGCTGGTCGCGACGCCGAGGTTCTTCACCTCGATCGAGTTCTGCACCACGAGGACGAGGTTCTGCATCAGCATGCCCAGGCCCGCACCGAGGACGGCCATGTAGATCCCCACGAGGACCAGGTCGGTGTCGTAGCGGAGGGTGCTGAGGAGCGAGGTCCCGATCACGGCGAGCACGCCGCCGCTGATCATGATCGCCTTCCACTTGCCGGTGCGCGAGATGATCCCGCCGAAGATCGTCGAGGCGATCAGCAGGCCGGCCATCATCGGGATGGTGAGCAGACCCGACTGGGTCGGCGTGGCTCCACGGGCGAGCTGCATGTACTGCGCGAGGAACACCGCGACGCCGAACATCGAGACGCCGACCGAGATGCTCGCCACGACGGCGAGGCTGAAGGTGCGGTTCTTGAACATGCCCATCGGGATGATCGGCTCGGACACGGTGAGCTCGGTGATCACGGCTGCGATGAGCAGCACGACGGCTCCGCCGACCATGACCGCGGTCTCCCACGAGGCCCAGTCGAAGTTCTTGCCGGCGAGCGAGACCCAGATCAGCAGGAGCGACACGCCGCCCGCGATGAGCACGGCGCCGAGGTAGTCGATCTTCACGGTGCGCTTGGGGTGCGCGGGGAGGCGCAGCGTCACCTGGAGGAGGATGATCGCGACGATCGCGACGGGCATCGCGATGAAGAAGTTCCAGCGCCAGCCGAACGCGTCGGTGACGACGCCGCCGAGCAGAGGTCCGCCGACGGTGCCGATCGCCATCACGCCGCCGAAGAGGCCGGCGTACTTGCCGCGCTCCCGGGGGCTGATGATGTCGGCCATGATGATCTGGCTCAGCGCGGCGAGTCCGCCGGCGCCCAGGCCCTGGAACACGCGGAAGACGATCAGCATGTTCGTGTCCTGCGAGAAGCCGGCCAGCGCGGAGCCGACGACGAACAGCCCGAGGGCGAGCTGGATCAGCAGCTTGCGGTTGAACAGGTCGGCGAACTTGCCCCAGAGCGGGGTGGAGACCGTGGTCGCGAGCAGGGTCGCGGTGACGACCCAGGTGTAGGCGTTCTGGTCGCCCTTGAGGTCGGAGATGATCCGGGGCAGCGAGGTCGACACGACCGTGCCCGCGAGGATCGAGACGAACATGCCCAGCAGCAGGCCGCTGAGCGATTCGAGCACCTGGCGGTGCGACATGGCGCCGTCAGGCCCGGCGGGGGCGTGCGGTGCGGCGGTTCCGCGCGGTGCGGCGCGGTGTTCGGGGTGTGACATGGGCTCCTCTTCAGCAGGGCGGCGGTTCTAGTTGACTGTGATCAACTATTGACCGAGAGCAACTATATAGCCGGGCGTGGCGAATCTCCAGTGGCACTCTGCTGCCGTCCAGGCGCCGCTCCGGCCGCGCCTATCCTCGGAGCATGGACAACATCGATCGGAAGATCCTCGATCTGCTGCGCCAGAACTCCCGCGCGGGCTACGGCGACATCGGCGGAGTGGTCGGGCTCTCCGCCTCCGCGGTGAAGCGCCGGGTCGACCGCCTGGTGGCCGACGGCGTCATCCGCGGCTTCACGATCAAGGTCGATCCCGCCGTCGACGGCATGGCCACGGAGGCCTACGTCGAGCTCTTCTGCCGCGGCACAGTCGCACCCGACGAGCTCCGCCGCATCCTCTCCGCCGTCCCCGAGGTCGTCGACGCGGGCACGGTCACCGGCTCCGCCGACGCGATCGTCCACATCCGCTCGCGCGACATCCCCAGCCTCGAGCTCGCCCTCGAGAAGGTCCGCATCGCGCCCAACGTCGACCACACGCGCTCGGCGATCGTCCTCTCCCGCCTCATCCAGCGCAGCGAGGCCTGACGGGTCGCGCCACCTCCTCGACGCGCCTCGCGACCGCCTGGTAGTCCATTCCTGTGTGGTTGATCCAGGAGGGCGAGCATGGGCGACAGGGAACAGGCCGGCACAGCGGCACGACGAAGACGGCGCATCTGGCTGATGCTGCCGGCCCTGTTCGTCGGAGTCCTGGCCGGGCACCTCGTCGCGACCGCGGTGGGCGCCGAGGATCCGTGGGACGTCGTGGTCACCGCTGCCGCTGCGGCAGCGGTGGCGTCCGTCGTCCTCGCCCTCGTCGACCGGCGGCGCTGAGCCCTCCCTTCTGGATCGGACTCCGATGGAGGGAACGACGATGGAACGACAGAAGACGAGCACGGCACTGATCGCGGCGGCGGCCGCTCTGCTGGCGGTGCCCCTGTTCACGGCGCAGGCCGCGCACGCCGAGCCGGCGAGGCAGGAGACGAGCGGCCGGGTGCACCTCGAGGCACGGGGCGGATCGGCGTCGACGGTGACCTTCGACGTCACCGACGGCACGCGGATCGTCGAGTCGGCGGGCGGCGGGGTCGGCTTCACGGACGGCGCCCAGACGTCGGACGCGCTCCCGGAGAGGATCGACGTCGGGCGCGGCCGCACCGTGTCGGGCCACTGGTCGATCGACGACTCCGACACGCTCACCTTCCACTTCGCCGCGGACTCGGCGTCGCGCTCAGCGGCAGGAGGCCTGCACCTGAACAGCGACTGGAGCTCGCCCGAGTGGGATCACTGCGTCGCCGGGAGCGGCGTCAGCGGTGCCGCGACCGGCGAGGTGATCGGCGCGATCTCCGGTCCCGGCGCGATCGCCTCCGCGACCGGCGGGCTGCTCGCGGGGATCATCGGCGGGGCGATCACCTGCTGAGCGCCGCCTGCTGAACGACCCGGATCAGGCGGGCGCGTCCGCTGCGGTGTGGACGCGCTCGCCGCCGATCCAGGTGCCCAGCACCCGGGTGTCCCCGATCGCGCGGGGGTCGCCGTCGAAGGGGTCCCGGTCGAGCAGGGCGAAGTCCGCCGCGAGTCCCACGGCGATCGAGCCCGACTCGGCCTCCAGGCCGTTCACCCACGCCGAGCCCGCCGTGGAGGCGGAGAGTGCGGCGCCGAGATCGAGGCGCTGCTCCGGGAGGAACACCTCCTCGCTCCACCCCGGCTCGCGCTCGGACGGCGCCGAGAGACGGTTCACCGCGACGTGGATCGCGGCGAGCGGGTCGGGCGTGGACACCGGCCAGTCGCTCCCCGCGGCGAGCACCGCGCCCGAGCGGAGCAGATCGCCGAAGGGGTACTGCCACGAGCCGCGCCGCTCACCGAGGAACGGCAGCGTCAGCTCCACCATCTGCGGCTCCAGCGAGGCCCACAGCATCTGCAGAGTCGCCGCGACGTCGAGCGCCCGGAAGCGCGGCAGGTCGTCCGGATGCACGACCTGCAGATGAGCGAGGTGATGACGGTTGCCGCGGCGCCCGTTCGCCTCGATCGCCCGCTCGACCGCGTCCAGGCACTCGCGCACGGCGCGGTCACCGATCGCGTGGAAGTGCACCTGGAACCCGGCCGCGTCCAGGAGCGGCACGGCCTCGCTCAGGAGGCGCGGGTCGACCATCGAGAGTCCGTCGCCGTGACCGTGTCCACCGTGCCCGTCCAGGTAGGGCTCGAGCATCGCCGCCGTGAAGTTCTCGGCGATCCCGTCCTGCATGATCTTGACGGTCGTCGGGGCGAAGCGGTCGGTGGCGAGCGCCGCGCGCCGCGCGATCAGCTCCGGGATCTGCTCGATGCCGCGGCCGCGGTCCCACCACAGCGCGCCGCGGACCCGCCCGGTCAGCTCGCCGCTGAGCGCCGCGCGGCGGTACGCCGGTCCGGGGTCGCCCACGTCGCCGTAGGAGCCGATGATCGCGTCCTGCCACGCCGTCACCCCGAACGAGTGCAGGGTCTGCTGTCCGAGGAGCAGGGCGCGGTGGAGCTCATCGGCGCTCGCGGGCGGGAGGTGGCGGCGGACCGCGTCCATGGCACCCTCGTGCAGAGTGCCGGACGGGCTGCCGTCGGCCAGCCGCTCGATCCGTCCGTCGGCGGGGTCCGGCGTCGTGCGGTCGATCCCCGCGAGGCGCAGCGCGGCGGAGTTGACCCAGGCTCCGTGCCCGTCGGCGTTGGTGAGGAAGGCGGGCCGGTCCGGGACGACCGTGTCGAGCTCGCGCGCGGTCGGGGTGCCTGCGGGGAAGTCGGGCAGCTTCCAGCCGCCGCCGAGGATCCACTCCGCTCCGCTCTCCCGTGCCGCGTAGGCCGCGATCGTCGCGAGGTGCTCGGCGGGCGATCCGCCCTCTCCGAGCCAGCAGCGCAGCCGCGCGGCGCCGCCCCAGACCGGATGCACGTGGGCGTCCTGGAAGCCGGGGACGAGCATCCGCCCGTCGAGGTCGACGACCTCGCTGCGCGGCCCGATCCACTCGGAGACGTCGGCGCCCACCGCGACGATCCGTCCTCCGACGACAGCGACGCCGTGCGCTCGGGAGCGCACGGCGTCGGCAGTGAAGACGGCGCCGCCGGTCAGGACGAGATCAGCGGCGCGCACGGGGTCAGAAGCCCCCGGGAGAGAAGGCCGCAGTCAACTGCGAGAACAGCGACACCGTCCAGCCGATCGCGATCAGGAAGGACACGACCACGACACCGAGGAAGATCCAGAGCGGGAGGAGTCCGCCGCCGGTCACGCGCTTCACGACCACGCTGCGGCCGATCACGTACACGTAGGGCGGGACGAGGAAGGCCCACGCCCAGTGGAAGGGACGCTGCACGCCGGCCCGCTTCAGCTGGCGCCAGTCGAGGAAGGCGAAGACGACCTCCGCGGCGTAGAGCAGGAAGCCGACGACCTGGAGCACGCCGAGACCGAGGAAGTACGCGGGCGACATGCCCATCGACGAGCTCGGACCGTAGGTCGAGGCCATCGAGGACTCGACGATGGCGCTCGGCGGGAGCAGGAAGATCGAGAGCGCCGAGAGCAGCGGCAGGAGGACGACGACCCAGATCCACGGCGTGGCGGTGACGATGCTCGTGTCGCGCTGCTGCACGGGTGCTCCGGGAGCCGCGGCGTAGGCAGGGTACTGCGGCTGCTGCTGGCCGGAGGGCTGCTGCGCCTGCTGGCCGTACTGCTGGGGAGCCTGCTGGCCGTAGCCCTGCTGGCCGTACTGCTGAGGAGCCTGCTGGCCGTAGCCCTGCTGGCCGTACTGCTGGGGAGCCTGCTGGCCGTAGCCCTGCTGCGGCTGCTGCTGCCCCTCGGGCTGCCGGCCGTAGCCCTGCTGCGGGTCGGCGGACGACGGCTGCTGCGGGTACTGACCCGAGGCCGACTGCCCGTAGCTCGTCGCGGCTCCGCTCGACGTCTCCCCGTAGGCGGGACGCTCCGCGGGGGCGGCGGGCGGAGTCGGCGCGGTCGGCGGAACGGGAGTCGCGGCGGCCAGCGCCGACCCGCTCTCGGCCGGGGCGGTCGGAGTGGCCGCGGGCGCGTCGCGGAGCGACTCCGTCCAGCCGGATCCGTCCCACCAGCGCTGACGGGACGAGCCCGCCGGGTCCGGGTACCACCCGGCGCGGGGTCCGGAGGCCTCCCCGCCCGTGCTCGCGCCCTGGTCCGTGCCGGTTCCGTTGTCGTCCGTCATGGCGTCCTCCACTCCCCTCCGGGCGTCTGCCCGCGATCTCGGACCACCGTAGCGCCGCGATGCGATGCGTGGCCTGAGGGCGGGCTGATCGCGCGCTGTCCGAGCGCTGTCCGCACCGGCAGGCGCCGGGGCGCTGCGACCGCCAGGATGGTCGCATGCCCCACCTCCTCCGAGCCCGTGCCGCCCTCTTCGACATGGACGGGACGCTCGTCGACTCGACGGCCGTCGTCGAGACCATCTGGGGTGCCTTCGCCGAGCGCTTCGCTCTCGACCACGACGCGGTGCTCGGCGCCGTGCACGGAGTCCGCGCCGCCGACAGCGTCCGCCGCTTCGCTCCGGCCGGCAGCGACGTCGACGCGATCGTCGCGGAGCTCGACGCGTACGAGCTCGAGCACACCGAGGGCACCGTCGAGATCCCCGGTGCGACGGCGTTCCTCGCCTCGCTCCCCCGCGAGCGCGTCGCCCTGGTCACGTCCGCGAGCCCGGCACTGGCCGCCGCCCGTCTGGCCGCGGCGGGCGTCCCCTCCCCCGACACCGTCGTCACCGCGCACGACGTCGCGAACGGCAAGCCCGCTCCCGACTGCTACCTCGCCGCCGCGGCCCTGCTCGGCGTCTCCCCCGAGGACGCGCTGGTGTTCGAGGACGCCGAGGCCGGCATCCGGGCGGGTCTGGACGCCGGCATGCGCGTGATCGTCGTCGGGAGCCACGAGAGCGCGAGCACCCGGGGGCTGCCCCGGATCGCGCACTACTCCGACGCGCACGCCGCGCTCGAGGGCGACGAGCTCGTCGTCACCCTCGGCGGGCCTCAGTAGCGGATCGCGTCGATCACCTTCACCCGCACGGCGACGATCGCCGGCACGAGGCCGGCGAGCGCGCCGACGAGGGTGGCCGCCCCGAGCCCGAGCAGCGCCGCCTCGGCCGGGAACGGCGGGATGTCGGTGATCCCGTTGTCCTGCACGAAGGCCACGGTCCACGGGTTCGTGACGAGGATGACCGCGATCGTCACGCCGACGACTCCGGCGACCACGGTCGCCACGACGCTCTCCATCATGATCGAGAAGAAGATGCGGCCGGAGGAGGCGCCGAAGCTGCGCCGGATGCCGATCTCGCGGATCCGCTGCCGGACGGTGACCAGGGCGATGTTGAGCAGTCCGAGCGCGCCGAGCGCCAGCACCAGGCCCGCCACGCCGCCGATCACCCAGGTCAGCACGCCGAACGGGTCGGAGTCGTAGACCAGGTAGTCCTGCCGGTCGACCGACACCTCGACGTCGGGTCCCAGGGCACCGGCCACGTCGCGCTCCACCGCCGCGGCGAGGGGCTCGGCCACCTCGAGCGGCACCCACATCTCGTAGTTCGGCACGCCCTGCCCGCCGTACTGCGGATCGACGTCGCGGGCGACCGCCGGGTAGGCGTCCGCGAGCATCATCATCGACGGATCCGTCTCGAACTGCGAGGAGGGGGTCACGCCGACCACCACGCCCGTGACGTCGCGCTCGGAGCCGAGCAGGGTGACCACCGGGTGGGTGCGCAGATCCGGGCTCCCGATCCGCTCCCAGAAGCGCTCGTTGACGACGAGGGCGGGAGCGAGGCGCTGGGAGTCGCGGGCCGTGAACCAGGTGCCGTCCACGATCTTCAGCCGGTGCATCTCGGCGAAGGGCTGGTCGACCGCCTGCACCGCGACGTCGACGGCGCCGTCGGCGAACTGGACGCGCGCGCTGCCGTAGGTCGAGCGGCTCGCGTAGGTGATGGAGTAGCGCTCGAGCGCGCCGGTCCAGGCGGCCTGGAGGGCGTCGGCGTCGAGCTCGGCGCTGCCGGTGCCGGAGGCGTAGGCGGAGAGGAAGAGGCTCGCCGGCCGCCCGCTGGATCGCTCGGCCTGCTCGATGCTGGCCTGGCGGGCGATGCCGCCGGCGGCCACGACCGCGGTCAGGGCGGCGACGGCCACCGCGACGCCGATCAGCGAGAGCAGCACGCGGCCGCGGTGGATCCGCAGCTCGGTCCACGCCTCCACGATCGCCCCGGCGATCCCGACGAGCGCGCGCATCAGAGGACCACCGCCTCGGCGACGGTGCCCGCATCCGCGGTCGCGCCCAGGCGGCCGTGGTCGAGCCGGTAGTGGCGCTCGGCCCGCGCCGCGATGGCCGGGTCGTGGGTGATGGTGACCAGCGCCGAGCCGGACTCGCGCGCGATCTCGTCGAGCAGGCCCATCACGCTCTCGCCGGTGTCGGTGTCGAGGGCACCCGTCGGCTCGTCGGCGAGGATCAGTCGCGGTCGGCGCACCAGAGCGCGGGCGATCGCGATCCGCTGCTGCTCGCCGCCGGACATGCGCCCGGGCATCGAGTCCACGCGGTGCCCGAGGCCGACCCGCTCCAGCATCTCGGCCGCGAGGTCGCGGCGTCGCCAGAACTCCGACCCGGTCGCGTAGAGCAGCGGCGTCATCACGTTCTCGCGAGCGGTCCGCCCCTCGAGCAGGTTGAACTGCTGGAAGATGAAGCCGATGCTGCCGCCGCGGATGCGCGCGCGGGCCCGCGAGGACAGGGTCTCGGTGGGAGCGCCCTCGAGCAGCATCCGCCCCTCGGTGGGCTCGTCGATGAGCCCGAGGATGTTGAGCAGCGTCGACTTGCCGGACCCGCTGCGCCCCACGACCGAGACGTGGTCGCCCTCGCCCACCTCGAGATCGACGCCGTCCAGGATCGTCAGCGGCGGCGCGTCGGGCAGGGGCACGACCTTGCGGATCCCCTCGAGCCGGAGGATCGTCACGAGCAGAAGACCGAGCCGTCGGGCTGCGCGATGCAGTCGCCGCCCAGCTGGACGTCGGGAGCCGCCTCCTCCGCGCCCGGCACGAACTGCAGGAGCTCGGCGCCCTCCTCCACTCCGCCGGTGATCTCGACGGAGCTGCCGTCGGTGAGTCCCAGCGTCACCGGGACCTCCTCGGTGCTGCCGTCGTCCGCTCGGCGGAAGACGACGCCGGACTCCGCCGTGCCCTCGACCGCGGTGGTCGGCACGACGAGGACGTCCTCGGCCCTGCCTCCCGCGAGCGTCACCGAGGCGGCGAGCCCGGGGAACACGGTGACCTCCGTCGGCACCTGACAGGTGAAGCTCGTGCCGGAGCCGCCGGTCGAGGTCCCGCCGCCGCCGTCCGTCGCTCCGCCGGTCGTGCCGCCCTCGCCGGCTCCGGCGAGAGGGGTGCTGATGGTGAGGTCGGTGCAGGTGAAGCCCGCGGGCCCGCCGGTGATCGCGACCTGCGCCTCCGTCGGCCGGTTCTGGATGCGGTAGAGCTGCTGCGCGTCGATCGTGCCGGTGACGGCGTAGCTCGGCGGCGCGACCTGGCCGGTCACCTCGCCGACCGTGACGGCCTGGTCGTGGATGACGCCGAGCGCGCTGAGGGTGCCGCCGGTTGCGGCGTAGACCCGCTCGAAGCGCACGGAGGGCTCCTGATGGGTGAGGGTGACGGCGCCGTCCGGGCCGGTCGTCTCGACCGGGTCGCGCGGAGTCTCGACGCGGATGTCGTAGATCAGATCGCCCGACGCGACGGCCGCGCCCTGCTGCACGTAGACGTCGTCGACGGTTCCGGCCGCCGTCGCCTTCAGCGGCACGGCGGGGTCGGCGGCGACGGTGCCCTGGAGGGTGAGGTCGTTGGTGACCGTGCCGCGGGCGACCGCGACGGTCGGCTCGGTGATCTCACCGGTCGGCTGCGTCGGATCGGCCTCGGCCGCACCGTCCGGGAAGAACGCGATCTTCACGAGGGCGATGCTCGCTGCTCCGATGATGACCATCCACACGATCGGGAACACCCAACTCCGAACCGCACCCATCACGTCCCCCGACTCCGCTTCCAGGGCGCTCCGCCGTGGGGCGCCGGAGGCAGCCTATCCGGCGACGAGGTCGCGTCCCGGACCGTGGCGCGCCCGTCAGCCGGCGAGCGCCGAGACGATCGAGGCGACGCGGCGCACCCTCGTCTCGGCGGCCTTCGCGCCCTCGACCGACGTGACGTGGGCCTTCCGCGCGCTGGGCGAGAGCGCTGCGAAGCGCTCAGCAGCGCCCGCCTCGGCCAGCGCGGCCGCCAGGTCCTCCGGCACGACGACCTCGCGCGGCGCGGTGTCGAGCTCGATCACGACGTCGATCGCGTCGCCGCCGGCGAGCCGGGTCTCGCGGCGCTTCTCCGCCGAGAACGGGACGAGCGCGCGGCCTCCCATCGCTCCGACCGTGCTGGTGAAGCGGTAGCCGTTCACCGTCACCGCGACGGCCGGCCGCTTGCCGCCACCGAGGGCCTCGAGGACCTCGGGCGGCACCTCGATGCCGGTGTTGTTGCCGGTCTGGAAGAGCGTCGTGGTGAACTGCACGAGGCGATGATGGCACGGACTCTCGCGTGTCGCGCGGCTGATCGCCATACTGACGCCCATGGCCGTCGACTCGATCTTCGTGAACCTCCCCGTCACGGATCTGGAGCGCTCGAAGGCGTTCTACACGGCGCTCGGCTGGACCCTGAATCCTCTGTTCAGCAACGACGACGCCGCCTGCTTCGTCGCCTCCGAGCACGTCTACGCGATGCTCCTCCTGCACCCCTTCTTCTCGACCTTCACGGCGAAGGAGATCATCGACGCGCGCTCCCAGGTGCAGGGCCTCTTCGCGGTGAGCGTCGGCAGCCGGGAGGAGGTCGACGAGGTGCTCGAGAACGGGCTGGCCTCCGGTGGCGCCGAGCCGGTCCCGGTGCAGGACCTCGGCTTCATGTACGCGCGCGACCTCGAGGACCCGGACGGGCACGTCTGGGAGTTCCTGTACATGGATCCTGCTGCGGCCGAGGCCGGTCCGCCCCAGGAGTGAGGGTTCGGCGCGCTCAGCAGGAGCGGGTGTCGGGGTCTCCGAGCGAGGAGCGCACGGCGTCGACCGTCATCCTGCCCTCGGGGTCGAGCCGGGCGAGCATGCGCGACATGATGTCGGCCAGCTGCGGGATCTGCTCGGCGTCGAGCGGGTCGATGACGTCGGCCAGCACGGTCGCGACGTGGCCGGGCGCCGTGTCGACGATCTTCTGGAGGCCGGCGTCGGTGAGCACCGCGTTCGTCGCGCGGCCGTCGGAGGCGCAGGGGCGGCGCTCGAGGTAGCCGCGGGCGACGAGGCGGGTCACCACGTGCGAGAGCCGGGGCAGCGTCGCGTTGGTGCGGGCGGCGAGCGTGGTCATCCGGAGGGCGCGGTCGGGTGCCTCGGACAGCATCGCCAGCGTCAGGTACTCGAAGTGCGTGAGCCCGGCGTCGCGCTGCAGCTGCGTGTCGAGGGCGCCCGGCAGCAGTTCCACGACCGCGATGAAACGCAGCCAGGCGTCGAGCTGATCGGGCGTCAGCCAGCGTGTCTCGGGCGCACTCATCCCCCCACACTACCCACTACTTGCCGCGACAAGTAAGTCCCTCTCCCCCGCGCCACCCGGCGGCGACGTGCATCCGATCAGCGCCGCCGCCGCCGCAGCAGCAGCCATCTCCGAGGCGAACCGCCGATCCGCGTCCCAGCGGATCGCCGTAGCCGAACGCACCCCGCTCCGCAGAACGCACCCCGTCGCGAAGCCGACCGCGCCACGCCCGTCCACACCGCCCCCGCGAGCACCACCCTCAAGGCGAACCGCCGATCCGCGTCCCAGCGGATCGCCGTAGCCGTCCGCACCCCGCTCTGCAGAACGCACCCCGTCGCGAAGCCGACCGCGCCACGCCCGTCCACACCGCCCCCGCGAGCACCACCCGCGAGGCGAACCGCCGATCCGCGTCCCAGCGGATCGCCGTAGCCGAACGCACCCCGCTCCGCAGAACGCACCCCGTCGCGAAGCCGACCGCGCCACGCCGGGCAAGGACCGGCGTGGAACGGACTACAGCACGTCGTCGCTCAGATCGATCGGGTTGCCGAAGCGGTGGTTCGTGATCGAGATCGCCTGCTCGCGGAGGAAGGGCAGCAGTTCGACGCGGCCGGCGGGGGTGACCGGGTCTGCGTAGACGGCGGTGTCGAGGGCGCCTCCGAGGGCGTCGGCGAGAGCGGTCGCGAGGGGGACGCGGGATCCGTCAGCGCGGGTGAGCGGGACCGGCGTGCCCGTGCTGCCGCGGGTCATGCCGGCGACGACGTCGGTGAAGGAGCCGGTCGAGTCGGACGATCGGCGGACGACGGCCTGCTGTCCGTGCGACGGGCTGCCGGGGGCCTGCGGGCCCGCGTAGCCGTCGACGCGGTCGGAGACGATGTCGCCGATGATGCGGATGCGCGGGGCCGTGATGCGGCCGGCCGCGGCGCGCTCGAGCCATTGGGCGTCGGTCTCGACGACGATGCGCGGGACGAGCCCCGCCATCTCGGCGAGCTCGTCGCCGCCGAGCATCTCCTGGACCCGCGGGGGGAGCGGGACGGACGTGGAGATGTCCATCCGGGAGCGGGTCAGCAGGCCCGCGGCGATGACGCGGAGGAGCTCTCCGAGGTCGCCGCCGTCGGCCAGACGCAGCGCGATCGGCACGCGGAGGTAGCGGAACAGGTTGCGCTCGACGCCGACCTTCGAGATGTCGGTCACCACCCCGAACTCCGTCGCCCAGGCGAGCTGGTCGGAGAGGGCGGAGCGGCGGAGCAGGTCGAACTGCTCGAACCGGAGCGAGGACTGGGCCGCCTCGATGAACTGGCGCGCGCGGTCGTCGAGGCCGCGCAGGTGCAGCGTCGAGGAGGAGCGCGCGGGCGAGGGCTTCCAGGAGCCGAGGCCGATGAGGTGGTTCGGTCCGCCGGCCTTCGCGCCGCCGCCGACGGACGAGCGCTTCCAGCCGCCGAAGGGCTGGCGCCGGACGATGGCTCCGGTGATGCCCCGGTTGACGTAGAGGTTGCCCGCCTCGACCGAGTCGATCCAGAGGGCGAGCTCGTCGGCGTGCAGGGAGTGGAGCCCGGCCGTGAGCCCGTACTCGGTGCCGTTCTGCATCCGGACAGCGTCTTCGAGGGTCGCCGCGTGCATGATCCCGAGCACGGGGCCGAAGAACTCGGTGAGGTGGACGTAGCTGTCCTCGGTGACGCCCTCGCGGATCCCGGGCGACCACAGCGTGCCGCTCTCGTCGAGGCGCTGGGGCTCGACGAGCCACGACTCGCCCCCTCCCAGCGTGGTGAGCGCGTGCAGGAGCTTGCCGGTGGGCTCCTCGATGAGCGGCCCCATCACCGCCGACGGGTCGTCGGGCCGGCCGACGCGGAGTGACGTGACGGCGTCGACCAGCTGGGCGCGGAAGCGCTTGGAGCGGGCGACCGAGCCGACCAGGATCACCAGGGAGGCGGCGGAGCACTTCTGGCCGGCGTGCCCGAAGGCGCTGCGGACGATGTCGGCGACGGCGAGGTCGTAATCGGCGTGGGGGGTGACGATGATCGCGTTCTTGCCGCTGGTCTCGGCCTGCAGTGCGAGGCCGGGCCGCCAGGAGCGGAAGAGGCGGGCGGTCTCGTAGGAGCCGGTGAGCAGCACGCGGTCCACGAGGGGGTCGGTGATCAGCGCCCGTCCCAGCTCCTCCTCGTCGAGGTCGACCAGGGCGAGGAGCTCCTGCGGGACGCCCGCGTCCCAGAGCGCCTCGACGAGCACGGCCGCCGAGCGGCGCGCCTGGGGAGCCGGCTTCACCACGACTCCGGAGCCGGCGGCGAGCGCCGCGAGGATCGATCCGGCCGGGATGGCGACCGGGAAGTTCCACGGCGGAGCGACGACGGTGACCCGCGCGGGGACGAAGGTGGCCCCGGTGACGGCGTCGAGCTCGCGGGCGCGGGTGGCGTAGTAGTGGGCGAAGTCGATGGCCTCGGAGACCTCGGGGTCGGCCTCGGCGATCGTCTTGCCGGTTTCGGAGGCCATCACCTCGATCAGGCGGTCGCGGTTCGCGGCGAGCACGAGGCCGGCGCGGTCGAGCACGGCGGCGCGGTCGTAGCCCAGGCGCTCGCCCCAGCGCTCGGCGCGGCGGGACACCGCGCGCAGCACCTCCTGGAGCTCCGCCTCGGTGCTCACGCGCGCGGCGTCGGCCGTGCCCGCTCCGATGGTCGAGCCGGCGATGCGCTCGGTGATCAGGCGCGCCCAGCGGCGGTTGCCGGGGAGGGCGGGATCGGTGTCGGGCTCGTTGTGGAAGCCCGCGGTCGCGGCGGCGGCGCCGGAGCCGCGGCTGAGGCCGAGGACGGCCTGCGTCAGGCCCGCGGCGGCCGGGTCCTGCGCCCGCTCGCCGGCGCGGGCGTGCTCCTGCACGAGGCGGCGGCCGGAGCCGGAGGACCACTCCCGCAGGCGGTCCTGCGTGCGGTTCGGCGGCGGGACGGAGTCGTCGAGGGGCTCGAGCGAGGCGCGGAAGCGTCCCAGCTCGCGCTGCAGCACCTCCTCGTCGTCGAGGCGGAACGCGGCCGAGAGGAAGTTCTCGGGGCTCCTGTTCTCCTCGAGCCGACGGATGAGGTACGAGATCGCCACGTCGAACTCGTGCGGGTGCACGACGGGCGTGTAGAGGAGGAGGCGTCCGACGTCCTCGCGGACGGCGCGCGCCTGCCCGGTCGCCATCCCGAGCAGCATCTCGATCTCGACCGCGCCGGTCACCCCGCGCTCGGTCGCCGTGAGCCACGCCCAGGCGAGGTCGAAGAGGTTGTGCCCGGCGACGCCCACGCGCACCGCGTCGACGCGCTCCGGCCGCAGCGCCCGGTCGAGCAGGCGCTTGTAGTTCGTGTCGGCCTCCGCCTTGCTGCCGACGGTCGCCAGCGGCCAGTCGTGCAGGGCCGCGTCGACCCGCTCCATCGCGAGGTTGGCGCCCTTCACGACGCGCACCTTGATCGGCGCTCCGCCGCGAGCCCGGCGCTCCTGCGCCCACTCGGTCAGCTCGTCGAGCACGCGGACGGAGTCGGGCAGGTACGCCTGCAGGACGATGCCCGCCTCGAGGTCGAGCATGCCCGGCTGCTCGAGGAGGCGCCGGAACACGGCGACCGTCAGGTCCAGGTCGCGGTACTCCTCCATGTCGAGGTTGATGAAGGTGGGGTCGGCGCCGGACGCGGCCGCCTGGTAGAGCGGGGTGAGACGCTCCACGACGCGGTCGACCTCCTCGTCGAAGGCCCACATCGACAGCTGGCTGACGACGCTCGAGACCTTGACGCTGACGTAGTCGACGTCCGGCCGCTCGAGGAGGCGGAGGGTCCCCTCGAGGCGCCGCCGGGCCTCGCGCTCGCCGAGCACGGCCTCGCCGAGGAGATTGAGGTTGAGCCGGTCGCCGCCCTCGCGCAGCGCGGCGACGGCCGCGCCGAGACGGGCCTCCGAGGCGTCGACCACGAGGTGCCCGACGAGGCGGCGGAGGACCCGGCGGGCCGCGGGCACGACCACCCAGGGCAGCACGGGGCCGACGGCGCCGCCGGTGCTGATCGCGGCGCGCAGGTAGGAGGGGAGGAAGGCGGGCGTCTTCGCGGTGAGCGCCGCGAGGTTCTCGGCCGCGACCGAGAGGTCCTCGGGCCGGGCGACGCCGTCGACGAACCCGACGGTGAAATCGAGGCCGTTCGGATCCTGGAGCACGCCCGCGAGCCGCTGGGCGGCGGGCTCGACCGGGAACTCGCCGCTGCGCGCGATCCAGCGGCGGACCAGGGACTCGACGCGCTCGATCATCGGGCGGTCGTCGACCTCGGGCTCGGCGGCGGCGGATGCCGCGAGCTCCGGCTCCGACGCGGCGTCGGGCTCGCGCACGGCCTCGTCCTCAGCGTCGGCCTCGTCCTCAGCGTCGGGCTCGTCCTCAGCGTCGGGCTCCTGCGCGGCCTGAGACACGTCCTCGTCCTCGTCCACGTCCACGGACGCGGACTCCGGCGCCGGCTCGACCTCGGCCCCGCTCCCGGAGCCATCGGCCTCGACCTCGTCGTCCGGCTCCGCGCCGCCCTCCGCCGCGTCTCCCGGCGTCCGACCCTCGACGGTCGCGTCGACCCCGCTCCGCACGGCCGCGTCGTCGGGCTCTCGCTCCGGGTCGCTGCCGGGCACACCTGGGGTCGTCGACTGCTGCATCCTCCGAGGCTAAGCCCGACCCGCCGCCCGGACGCGGCGTGACGCGGTGGTCGCGCCGACTCGCCGGCGAGCCGCCCCTGTGGAGGAGGGGATCAGTGCCGGCGATGGTCCTGGATGGTCATCCGCGGGCCGTGCCGCGGCTTCTTCGCTCCGCTGCAGCCGATCAGCCGGATGACCCGCTGCCGGTGCCCGCGCCACGGCTCGAGGAGCTCGAGCATCCCGTCGTCGTCGACCCCGAGCCGGCCCGTGAGAGCGAAGCCGACGGCCGCGGCGAGGTGGTAGTCGCCCACGCTGACCGCGTCCGGATCGCCGTGGGCGCGCATCATCACCTCGGAGGCCGTCCACGGCCCGATCCCCGGCACCGACTGCAGCCGGCGGGCGACCTCGGCGCCGCCCCGCCCGAGCGCGAGGGTCCGCTCGAGGCCGGAGGCGACGAGCGCGGCGGTGAGGACGGTCCGCGAGCGCCGCGGATCCACTCCCGCGCGGTGCCAGTCCCACGACGGCACGCGCCGCCACTGCTCCGCGCTCGGTGCCACGTGCAGGGCGGCCGGCCCCGGGGCGGGCTCCCCGTGGAGGCGCACCAGCACCCGGTAGGCGCGCCACGCCTCCGTGCTGGTGACCTTCTGCTCGAGGACCGACGGCGCGAGCATCTCGAACACCAGGTTCGCGCGCGTGAGGCGCAGGCCCGACGAGCGGCGGAGCACCTCGGCGAGCGGAGCGTGGGCAGTCAGGTCGAGCCCGCTCCAGTCGTCGCCGTGGCCGAGGAGCTCGGGGACCGCGTCGATCAGCCACTCCGCTCCCCCGCCCCAGGCGCGCGCGTGCACCGCGCCGTCCGCCGCCTGCCGCAGGTGCAGGGTGCCCGGGCCGAGCGGGGTGCGGAACGCCCGCCAGAAGCCGGACGCGTCGAGGAGCATGGTCGGGTCGCCCGAGCCGCGCAGCAGCGTGCGGAGGGTGAGCGCGAGGCTCACCGGCTCCGACGGCGCGTAGACCGTCGCCCAGGAGGGCTCGGGAGCGGGGGCGGGGATCGACACGCAGCGATGCTAACCGGCGGCTCCGACACCGGAGCGGACCCTTCCCCGCAGAACCCCCATCCACGACGTGTTCGGAGCGACACGCCCGGCGGATTGGTCCAGACCGCGTGAACACATGCGCGGATCCGATCCTCCGTTTCCACTGGTCAGCAGGTCGCTCCCGGGCGTAGCTTCGCGCTGTCGCGGCGGCGCTCCAGCCGCCCGGCACCCGCCAATCACTGGAGATGCGCACATGTTCGACACGACCTTCATCCGCAACGCGATCGTCAAGAGCTCTGAGACCGCTCTCGACCGTCGCCGCTTCTTCGAGGCCACCGGCGTCGCCGGCCTCGGCATCGGAGCCGCGGCCCTCGCCGCGCCCACCGCCTCCGCCGAGGAGGTCGCTGCCAGCGGCCCCAGCGACGCCTCGATCCTCAACTTCGCCCTCAACCTCGAGTACCTCGAGGCCGAGTTCTACCTCCGCGCCGTCTACGGCACCGGCCTCGGCGGCTCGGACGTGACCGGCAAGGGCACGCCCGGCGGCGTCATCGGCGGCCGCCCCGTCGACTTCAAGACCCCGTGGCTCAAGAGCTTCGCCACCGAGGTCGCGAACGACGAGAAGGCCCACGTGCAGTTCCTGCGGGCCGCGCTGGGCACCGCGAAGGTGGCCCGCCCGGCGATCAACCTCAAGGACAGCTTCAACTCCGCCGCTGTCGCGGCGGGGCTGATCAAGGCCGGTCAGTCGTTCGACCCGTTCGCGAGCGAGTCGAACTTCCTGCTCGGCGCCTTCGTCTTCGAGGACGTGGGAGTGACCGCCTACAAGGGCGCCGCCCCCCTCATCCAGTCGAAGACCTACCTCGACGCGGCCGCCGGCATCCTCGCGGTGGAGGCGTACCACGCGGGCGCGATCCGCTCGGCGATCTACGCCGCCGACCTGTCCGACTCGGCGAACAAGCTCTCCGACGCTCGCGACAGCCTCGACGGCAAGACCGACCTCGACCAGGGCGTCAAGGTCAACGGCCAGGCGAACATCGTCCCGACCGACGGCAGCTCGATCGCGTTCAGCCGCACCCCGGGCCAGGTCCTCAACATCGTGTACCTGAACCCCGCGGCCGGAACGCGCACCGGCGGATTCTTCCCCCGCGGCGTCAACGGCGAGCTCGTCACGACCTAGTCCCACCAGCACCGAGCACGACGACGGGCCCTTCCTCGAGGCGGCGAGGAGGGGCCCGTCGACGTCTGCGTGCACATCCGCTCACCGGGTCCTCTAACCTGAGCGGGTGAAGATCGGGATCCTGACCTCCGGCGGCGACTGCCCCGGCCTCAACGCCGTCATCCGCGGTGCCGTCTACAAGGGCATCAAGGTCTACGACCAGGAGTTCGTGGGCTTCCGGAACGGCTGGCGGGGAGTGGTCGACGGCGACCTCCTGCCGCTGGGCCGCCCCGAGATCCAGGGCATCGCCAAGCAGGGCGGCACGATCATCGGCACCAGCCGGACGAACCCCTTCGAGGGCGAGAACGGCGGACCCGAGAAGATCGCCGAGATGATGGACCGCAACGGCATCGACTCGATCATCGCGATCGGCGGCGAGGGCACCCTGGCAGCGGCCAAGCGCCTCACGGACGCGGGCCTCAAGATCGTCGGCGTCCCGAAGACCATCGACAACGACCTCGGCGCCACCGACTACACCTTCGGCTTCGACACCGCCGTCGGCATCGCGACCGACGCGATGGACCGCCTCCGCACCACCGGCGACTCGCACGGCCGCTGCATGGTCGCCGAGGTCATGGGCCGCCACGTCGGCTGGATCGCCCTGCACTCCGGCATGGCCGCGGGCGCCCACGTGATCCTCATCCCGGAGAAGCGCACCTCCCTCGACCAGATCGTCGAGTGGGTGCAGAGCGCGCAGGACCGCGGGCGCGCACCGCTCGTCGTGGTCGCCGAGGGCTTCTCGCTCGACACGATGGACGACGCCCACTCCGAGCGCGGCCTCGACGCCTTCGGCCGGCCCCGCCTCGGCGGCATCGGCGAGCTGCTGGCCCCGCTCATCGAGGAGCGCACCGGGATCGAGACCCGCGCCACGACGCTCGGCCACATCCAGCGCGGAGGAACGCCCACCGCGTTCGACCGCGTCCTCGCGACCCGCCTGGGCATGGCCGCCATCGACTCCGTCGTCGCCGAGCACTGGGGCCGCATGGTCGCCCTGCGCGGCACCGACATCTACCACGTGGGCTTCGCCGAGGCGCTCGGCACCCTCAAGACGGTGCCCGACGCCCGCTACGAGGAGGCGCGCACCCTCTTCGGGTAGCCGCCCGGGCGGGGGCTGTCCGTGGTCTGTCCGATCTGCAGGCACCTGCGCGATCTGCAGGCACCTGCGCGATCTGCAGGCACCTGCGCGATCTGCAGGCACCTGCGCGATCTGCAGGCACCTGCGCGATCTGCAGGACTCCGGCCGGTGAGAGCGTTCTCCTCCGCGTGACTCGTCGGTCGGATGCAGGATCTCCTGCAGATCGCACCTGCACACCGCACCCAGGCCTGCACACCGCACCCAGGCCTGCACACCGCACCCAGGCCTGCAGACCGCACCTGCACACCGCACCCAGGCCTGCACACCGCACCCGGGCCTGCAGATCGCACCTGCACACCGCACCCGGGCCTGCAGATCGCACCTGCACACCGCACCCAGACCTGCAGATTGCTCCTGCACATCGCACCGGAGCCTGCAGATCGAACCGGAGCCTGCACACCGCACCGACCAGCGCGCCGGACCCGCAGCCCGCGTTCCGGCGCGCGGCCGTCAGCCCTTCGCGCCGTCCGGGGTCGCTGTGGCGACGATCTGCGCCCGCGCGAGAGTGTGGAAGTGGGCGTTGAAGCCGAGGATCGCCGACGTCGACTCCGGGTCGAGGTCGAGCGAGTCGACATCGAGGGCGTGCACCACGAAGAAGTAGCGGTGCTCGCGGTCCGGCGGCGCCGCTCCGACGAACTGGCGCAGCCGCATCTCGTTGGGCAGCGTCTGCGCGCCCGCCGGGAGCAGCTCGAAGCCGGCGGCTCCGGCTCCCGTGGGCAGCTCGGTGGTGTCGGCCGGGAGGTTGTAGACGGCCCAGTGCCAGAAGCCGGAGCCGGTGGGCGCGTCGGGGTCGAACACCGTCACGGCGAAGCTCTTCGTCTCGGCGGGGGCTCCCGACCAGCGCAGGTGCGGCGAGACGTCCTCGCCGCCGGAGCCCTCGCCGTAGTGGCGGGCGGACAGGGGCGCACCGTCGGCGATGTCGTCGCTCTCGAGCGCGAAGGTCGGCACCTCGCCGAGGCGGGCGTAGGGGTCGTAGGTCCAGTCGGACATCCGGTTCTCCGTTCGGGAAGGGCGGGCGGTGGCCCGCGCCCTCAGCCTAGGAACCCGGCGCCGCACGCCGAAGGGCTTGCGGACGGGGTCAGGACCCGAGATAGCGCCCGGGCCGGTGGTTGAACGCCAGGACCAGGTTGAGCACCACCACTCCCGCCGCCGAGATCAGCACGTTCAGCGGAGGCACCACCAGCAGCGCGGCCGCGACCACGCACGCGTCGAGCGCCATCATCACGTAGCCCGCCCGCCAGCCGAGCCGCTCCTGCGCGATCAGGGCGACGATGCTGAATCCGCCCAGGCTCGACCCGTGCCGGAAGAGGATGAGGAGGCCGATCCCCGCGAGCACGTCGCCCGTGAGGACCCCGTAGACGGGCTCGATCCGCAGCTCGCCGAACGCCAGCGGGTGCAGCCCCGCCAGGACCGAGACCAGCACGATCGAGAACATGGTCCGCAGCGTGAACCGCCAGCCCTTCTTCCACAGCGAGAGGGCGAGGAACGGCACGTTGACCGTGACGAGGATCACGCCGAACGGGATGTCGAGCGGATACCCCAGCAGCAGCGCGAGACCCGCGGTGCCGCCCGTGACCGCCTGGCTCGCGCGCAGCAGGTAGAGGCCGAGCGACACGACGAACGCGCCGGTGACGAGGCCGAAGACGTCCTCGAGGCGGGAGTGCGGCACGGGGGCGGAGGCGTCGGGCACCCGACGATGCTGCCACACGCCGCGCCCGGATCCGGACGTCCTCGTAGGATGTGCCGGTGCTGCCGAAGATCCTGCTGTTCTACCGCTTCGTGCCGCTGGCCGACCCCGAATCCGTGCGGCTGTGGCAGCGCGAGCTGTGCGGGTCGCTGGGCCTGCGAGGGCGCCTGCTGATCTCGGAGCACGGGGTGAACGGCACTCTGGGCGGCGGGATGGACGCCCTGAAGCGCTACGTCCGCCGCACCCGCGAGCACTCCGCCTTCCGAGGCCTCGAGGTGAAGTGGAGCGACGGCTCCGGCCTCGACGACGACGGCCGCAGCCTCGACTTCCCCGGGCTCTCGGTGAAGGTGCGCGACGAGATCGTCTCGTTCGGTGCGCCCGACGAGCTGCGGGTGGACGCCGACGGGGTCGTCGGGACGGCGCCGCGCCTCGACCCGGACCAGCTGGACGCTCTGGTGGCCGAGCGCGACGACGTGGTGCTGTTCGACGGCCGCAACGCTTTCGAGGCCGAGATCGGCCGGTTCGACGGGGCGATCGTGCCCGGAGTCAGCAGCACCCGCGAATTCGTCGAGCAGCTCGACGCCGGCGTCTACGACCACCTCAAGGGCCGGCCCGTCGTCACCTACTGCACCGGCGGCATCCGCTGCGAGGTGCTGTCGAGCCTGATGACGGCGCGCGGCTTCGGCGAGGTGTACCAGCTCGACGGAGGCGTCGTCCGCTACGCCGAGGCGCGGCGCGACCGCGGGCTGTGGAAGGGCGCGCTGTACGTCTTCGACGGCCGCGGCTCCGTGTCCTTCTCCCCCGACGCCGAGGTGCTCGGCCGCTGCACCTCGTGCGCCGCTCCGACCAGCCGGATGCGCAACTGCACCGACCTCTCCTGCCGAGCCCAGCTCGTGGTGTGCACGGACTGCGATGCGGCGGCCTGCGCCGCGCACGCGGGCCCTACGCTCGTGCCATGAGCATCGAAGCGCGCGGGCGCACCCTCGTCGACCTCCACACCGCCCCCGAGCTGCTGCAGGTGGTGAACGTCTGGGACGTGATCAGCGCGACCACGATCGCCGCGCTCCCGGAGACCCGGGCGCTCGCGACCGCCAGCCACTCCATCGCGGCGGCGTTCGGCTACGAGGACGGCGAGCGGATCCCGCTGGAGCTGCACCTGGGCATGATCGAGCGCATCGTCGCCGCCGTCGAGGTCCCGGTCTCGGCGGACCTCGAGGCGGGCTACGGAGACGCGGGCGAGACCGTCCGGCGCGCGATCGAGGTCGGCGTCGTGGGCGCGAACCTCGAGGACCAGGCGAAGCCGCTCCCGGAGGCGCTGCGGGCGGTCGAGAAGGCCGTCGCCGCGGCCGAGGAGGAGGCGGTGCCCTTCGCGCTCAACGCCCGCACGGACGTGTTCCTCCGCGCCGGCGACCGCGACCGCCGCGAGGTCCTGGCCGACGCGATCGAGCGCGGCCGCGCCTACCTCGACGCCGGCGCCGCCTGCTTCTTCGTCCCCGGGCTGCTGCAGGACGCCGAGCTGGAGTCCCTCGTCGCCGCCCTCGGGCGGCAGCGCGTCAGCGTCATCGGCGTCCCCGGATCGCAGTCCCCCGCCCGCTTCGAGGAGCTCGGGCTGGCCCGCGTCTCCTACGGCCCGTGGACGCAGCGCGTCGCCCTGACGGCGCTCCAGGACGCGGCCTCCGCCCTCTACTCCGGCGGATCCCTCCCCGAGGGCACCCGGCCCCTGAACTGACCGCCCGGCCGCGGGCCCGCGGGCGTAGCGTGGGCCCATGTACCGAGCCATCGTCGTCGAGCGGCACTCCGACTCCGACACCGACACCCCCGACCGAGCCCGCCTCCTCGAGCGCGACGACCCCGACCGCTCGCACGGCGACGTGTCGATCGCCGTCGAGTACTCGAGCGTCAACTACAAGGACGCCCTGGCGCTGGCGGGGAGACCCGGCATCGTGCGCCGCACCCCGCTCGTCGCCGGCATCGACCTGGTCGGCACCGTGGAGTACGCGGACGGCGAGGCGGGCGAGCGCTTCGACTCCGGCGACCGCGTCGTGCTGAACGGCGCCGGCCTCGGCGAGCGCCACGACGGAGGGCTCGCCGAGCGCGCCCGGGTCGACTCCGCGTCGCTGCTGCGGCTGCCCGGGGCGATCTCGTCGGCGCGCGCGGGAGCGATCGGCACCGCGGGCTTCACGGCGATGCTGGCGGTGCTGGCCCTCGAACGGCACGGCGTGCGGCCGGGCAGCGGTCCGGTCCTGGTGACGGGAGCCTCGGGAGGCGTGGGGTCGCTGGCCGTCGCGCTCCTGGCGCGCCTGGGCCACGAGGTCGTCGCCTCGACCGGCCGGCTCGGCGAGCACGGCGCTCTGCTCCAGCGCCTCGGCGCCTCCGACGTCATCGACCGCGCCGAGCTGAAGGAGGGCGGGAAGCCGCTGCAGTCCGAGCGCTGGGCGGGAGCGGTGGACTCCGCGGGCTCGCACACGCTCGCGAACGCTCTCGCGCAGACGCGGTGGGGCGGCACCGTGGCGGCGTGCGGTCTCGCGCAGGGGCCGGACCTGCCGGTGAGCGTGATGCCGTTCATCCTGCGCGGAGTGACGCTGGCCGGGATCAACTCGGTGGAGGCGCCGCGCAAGCTCCGCGAGGAGGCCTGGCGCCGCCTCGCCCACGACCTCGACCTGGAGCTGCTCGACGAGCTGACGACGACGGTGCCGCTCGGCGGGGCGATCGACGCGGCCGAGGACGTGCTCGCCGGCCGCTCGCACGGTCGGACTCTGGTGGACGTCCGCGCCTGACGGCTCGGCCTCGGAGGCGAGCGCCTCCCCGACACGAGCGCGGAGGCGGAGACGCCTCCGCGGCGCTGCAGCGCAGCAGCGGGCTGTGCGGCAGCGGGCTGAGCGGCAGAGGGCTGTGCGGCGGCGGCCCGTGGGGCGGTGCGCTACTCCGCGGCCTCGGTGGCGCCGCTCGGCTCGGCCGACGCGTGTCCGACGGAGGAGTCGGGGCGCGCGGCGCGCGGCTTCGCCGACGTCCTGGGCCTCGGCGCTGGCTTCGCGGCCGCAGCAGGCTTCGCGGGGGTCGGCTCGACGGGCTTCGACCCGGTCGGCGTCGACCCGGCGGGCTCCGATTCCGCGGTCGTCGATCCGGCGGACTCCGCCGGGACCGCGGAGCCGGTCGGCACGGAGGCTGCGGCCTCCGCGGGCGCGGATCCCCGGGACTCGGCCGTCGTCGTCGCCACCGTCCGAGCACTCGTCTTCGGGGCGGCCTTCGGCGTAGCCCGCGAGTTCTTCGGAGCGGCCCCCGCTGCTGACTCCGTCGGCGCCGCGACGTCCTCCACGGCGGCGGCCGCCTCCGGAGCCGCGACCGGCGCACTCGCCGCGCTCCCGCCGCTCGCCGCCTCCCGGCCCTCGACCACCGTCGCCGGACCCGCCGCCTCCGCGGCCACGGCCGCGGCCTCCGCCGCCTTCGCCTTCTTCTTCGCGCGCTTCTCCGCCGCCGCCGCCTGGGCCCGCTCCGCCTGCTCCGCGACCTCGGGGACGATCACGAGGTCGTCGGTCTCGATCACGGGGATCGCCGCGGTCGTCGTCCCCAGCTGGAGGGCCGCGATCAGCTCGGGCGCGTGCTTGGTGCTCACGATCAGGCGGGAGTAGTCCTCGTCGACCAGGTCGATCACGACGGCCGAGGCGGTGCGCTTGATCAGCAGGAAGTCCTTGCCGCCGTGGAACTTCCACGTCCCGGCCGCGAGCGTGAGCGGGACCGCGGTACCGGGCGCGCGGATGCCCCGCACCCAGATCCAGGGGTCCTCGGTGACCGTCGCCGAGCGGATGCTCGACCGGTCGACGACGACGTCGCTGCGGTGGAACGCGAGCAGTCGCTCGGCCGCGGTGAGGCGGAGTTCGAGGCGGTCGGGGAGCACGGTCACGACGGGCATGCCCCTAGTCTGCCCCGCCGCCCGCCGCCGGGTCAGCGCCGGATCGCACAACGATGCCCCGGCGCTCGCGTGGGTGGCAGCATGGTCGGATGCCGATGGATCCGGACGAGGCGCGCCTCCTCGACGCGCTGCTGGCCGAGCGGCAGGCCGAGACGCGCGACGAGGCGGCCCGGCTCGAGGCCTCGCTGGCCGAGCTCCTGCGCGACCGCGCCGACGGCACCGCCGACGACGAGCACGACCCGGAGGGCACGCCGCTCTCGGCCGAGTGGTCGCGGATGGCCGGAGTCCGCGACGCTCTCGCCCGCACGGCGCGCGACCTCGACGCCGCTCGCGCCCGCCTCGGCACCGGCGGCTACGGAGAGTGCGCCTCCTGCGGCCGCCCGATCGGAGCCGCACGCCTCGCAGCCCGGCCCACGGCCGAGCTCTGCATCGACTGCGCCCGGCGGGCGGAGTCGCGCCTCCGCTGACGGCGGGGGGAGACCCCGCCTCCGGGCCCTCCGCCTGAAGGCCCCCACAGATCCCGGCGTGCGGAAACCCGGTTTCTCCTGCGAGCATTCACATCCGGTCGCGTCCCTCGAACAGGTCTGACGGACCACCCCTCCCCCCCCCTGCTCGAAAGGCACTCCTGCGATGACCGAGACGTCGACCGCCCGATCGACCGGCGCCCCTCCCGCCCCCGACAAGCGCGCCTGGCGCTCGCTGATCGTCCTGCTCGCGGGCATGTTCATCGCCCTGCTCGACACGACCATCGTGAACGTGGCGCTGCCCACCATCCGCACCACGCTCGACGCCTCCGAGTCGACGCTCTCCTGGATCATCTCCGGCTACGCCCTCGCGTTCGGCCTCGCCCTGATCCCCGCCGGCCGCCTCGGCGACCGCTTCGGGCACAAGTGGGTCTTCGTCAGCGGCATCGCCCTGTTCACTGTCGCCAGCTTCGCGTGCGGACTGGCCGCGGACGACACCCAGCTCGTCATCGCCCGCATCGTGCAGGGCCTGGCGGGCGGCGTCTTCGTCCCGGCGGTCAACGCCTACATCCAGCTCCTCTTCCGCGGTCCCTCGCGGGGCAAGGCCTTCGCGGTGATGGGCGCGGTCCTCGGCGTCTCGTCGGCGCTCGGCCCGATCATCGGCGGCCTGATCATCCAGGCCTTCGGCGACGAGAACGGCTGGCGCCTGGTCTTCTGGGTGAACCTGCCCATCGGCGTCGCGACCCTGATCGCCGCCGCCGTCCTCCTCCCCGCCCGCCGCGACCTCGAGGCAGGCGATCGCGCCCCGAGCGGAGGCGTCGACTGGCTCGGCCTCGTGCTCGTCTCCGGCGGCCTGGTCGCTCTGCTCGTCCCGCTCATCCAGGGCGAGGACGAGGGCTGGCCGCTGTGGACCTTCCTCTCGATCGCCGGCGGAGTGCTGCTCCTCGCCGCGTTCGGCGCCTGGGAGGTCCTCCACGTCCGCCGCGGCCGCGCTCCGCTGGTGCCGCCGTCGCTGTTCCGCCACCCGGCCTTCACGGGGGGCGTGATCCTCGCGCTGGTCTACTTCGCCGCCTTCACGAGCATCTTCTTCACCATCTCGCTGCTCTGGCAGTCGGGCCTCGGCCACACCGCTCTCGAGTCGGGACTGGTGTCGATCCCCTTCGCGATCGGCAGCATCATCAGCTCCTCGCAGAGCAACCGGATGACCGCGCGCCTGGGCCGCAACGTGCTGGTGATGGGCAGCGGCCTGCTCGCCATCGGGCTCGGATGGGTCTGGCTGGTGCTGCTGACCGCGACGCCGGACTCGATCAGCAACTGGCAGCTCCTGCCGCCGCTGCTGATCGCGGGCCTGGGCAACGGCTTCTTCATCGCCCCGAACGTGCAGTTCATCGTCTCGACCGTCGACCCGCAGGACGCGGGCGCGGCCAGTGGCGTGATCTCGGCGATCCAGCGCATCGGCTCGGCCGTCGGCATCGCGGTCATCGGCAGCGTGCTGTTCGGGAGCCTCGTCATCACGGGTCCGGACACGGTCGCCTCGGGCTTCCTCGACGCCGCGGCTCCCGCGATGCTCCTCAGCACCCTGATGGCGGTCGCCGCCTTCGCGCTGGTGTTCGTGCTGCCGAAGTCGGTCTCGCGCCGGGGCTGAGGACTCCCGCCCCTGCCCGGTCGCCGCACGCCGGCGGCCGGGCGCACGGGACGGTCCGTCGCCCGGTACGGCGAGGACGTCCCGCCCGATCCCGGGCGAACCGGGAGCCTACGCCCGGGCGGCCGCCGCGGCCTTCGCCGCCGCCGGCAGCGCGTCCACGATGCGCCCGACGGCCGCGTCGTCGTGCGCCGCCGAGACGAACCACGCCTCGTAGACCGACGGCGGCAGCGAGACGCCCGCGTCGAGCATCGCGTGGAAGAACGCCGGGTAGCGGAACGACTCCTGCGCCTGGACCTCGGCGTAGTCGCGCACCGGTCGGCCCAGGTCCGTGAACATGAAGCTGAAGAGGCTCCCGGCCGTCTGCACGGTGTGCGCGACGCCCTCGGCGGTCAGCGCCGCCGACACCTCGCGCTGCAGCGTCCGCGCCGTGGCGTCGAGCGAGGCGTAGACCGCGTCGTCGGCCAGCTGCAGCGTCCGGATGCCCGCGGCCACCGCGACCGGGTTCCCGGAGAGGGTGCCCGCCTGGTACACCGGCCCTAGTGGCGCCAGGTGGTCCATGACGTCCGCACGGCCGCCGAGAGCCGCGACCGGCATCCCTCCGCCGATGACCTTGCCGAAGGTGTAGAGGTCGGCCCGGTACGGAGCCTCGGCGCCGCGGTTCTCGAGCCCCCACCAGCCGCCGGCGCTCACGCGGAACCCGGTCAGCACCTCGTCCATGATCAGCAGCGATCCGTTCGCGTGCACGAGCTCGGCGAGGGCCGCGTTGAAGCCCGGGTCCGGAGCGACGACGCCCATGTTGGCCGCCGCGGCCTCGGTGATGACCGCGGCGATGTCGGCGCCGCGCTCCGCCAGGACCGCGCGCACCGCCTCGAGGTCGTTGTACGGCAGGACGATCGTCTGCGCCGCGGTCGCGGCCGTGACGCCGGCGGAGGCGGGCAGCGAGAGGGTCGCGAGACCGGAGCCGGCGTCGGCCAGCAGCCCGTCGGAGTGGCCGTGGTAGTGGCCGGAGAACTTGATCAGCAGGTCGCGGCCGGTGACGCCGCGGGCGAGGCGGATCGCCGTCATCGTCGCCTCGGTGCCGGTCGAGACCAGGCGGAGCTTCTCGATCGGCGAGACTCCCCCGGCCGTGATCCGCGCCTCGACCAGCTCGGCGAGGTCCGTCTCGGCCGGAGTGGACGCGCCGAACGAGAGGCCGCGGGCGGCCGCCTCCTGCACCGCCGCGACGACCTCGGGGTGCGCGTGACCGAGGACGGCGGGGCCCCAGGAGCAGACGAGGTCGACGTACTCGCGCCCGTCCGCGTCCGTGATGTAGGGGCCGGCGGCGGACACCATGAAGCGCGGGGTCCCGCCGACCGAGCGGAACGCTCTGACGGGCGAGTTGACGCCTCCGGGGATCGCGTGCCGGGCACGCTCGTACAGGGTGTCGTTCGCCGAGGTGGTCACCCCTCCAGGGTACGCGCGCCGCTCGGCGCCCCGGCGCCGGAGGAGCGCTTTCGGACGAGATGCCGAGGCTCGCTTCCGGGCCCAGGAGCGGCTACTTCAGCAGGTCGCGGGCGATCTCGACGGCCCAGTAGGTGAGCACGGCGTCGGCACCCGCGCGGAGGATCCCCGTGACCGACTCGAGGATCGCCGGCTCGCGCGAGATCCAGCCGTTCGCAGCGGCGGCCTCGATCATCGCGTACTCCCCCGACACCTGGTACGCCCAGACCGGCACGTCCGAGACGGAGGCGACGTCCGAGAGCACGTCGAGGTAGCTCATGGCCGGCTTCACCATCACCACGTCGGCGCCCTCGGCGAGGTCGAGGGTCGCCTCGCGCAGGCCCTCGCGGCGGTTCGCCGGGTCCTGCTGGTAGGTGCGGCGATCGCCCTCGAGTGTGGACTGCACGGCCTCGCGGAACGGACCGTAGAAGCTGGAGGCGTACTTCGCCGAGTACGCGAGGATCGCGGTGTCCAGGTGCCCGGCGCCGTCGAGAGCGGCGCGGATCGCCCCGACCTGGCCGTCCATCATCCCCGAGAGCCCGAGCAGGTGGGAGCCGGCCTCGGCCTGCGCGAGCGCCATCTCCTCGTAGCGGAGGAGCGTGGCGTCGTTGTCGACGCGCCCGCGCTCGTCGAGCACGCCGCAGTGGCCGTGATCGGTGAACTCGTCCAGGCACAGGTCGGTCTGCACGACCAGCGCATCGCCGACCTCCTCCACGACGACCCGCGTCGCGGCGTTGAGGACGCCGTCGGGGTCGGTCGCACCCGAGCCGACGGCGTCGCGGGTGGTGGGCACGCCGAACAGCATCACGCCGCCGATGCCCGCCTCGGCCGCTTCCGTCACCGCTCCGCGGACGCTGTCCAGCGAGTGGTGCAGCACTCCCGGCATCGACCCGATCGGCCGGGCCTCGGTGGTCCCCTCGGCCACGAAGAGGGGCAGGATCAGCTGCGCCGGATGGATGCGCGTCTCTTGGACGAGACGGCGGAGTGCGGGGGTCGTGCGGAGGCGGCGCGGGCGGATGGCAGTCATGTCCTCCAGCGTAATCCCGCCCGCCGAGCGCCTCCCGGGAGCGCGGACGCCCCGCCCCGTGGAGGTGCTCCGGACGCAGGACGTCAGCCGAGAGGCGGGTCACTGCCCTGTGGAGCGAAGCCCACCTCTCTTGGCCGACGTCGTGCAGTCCTCCCCCACTCGCCTTCCGTCCGCGCCCTCCCCAGGTACGCCCTCCAGCGGGCGGGGACGCCGGCCCGCCCAGGCAGAATCCGCACATGCACGAGCTCCTCACCCTTCTCCGCTCGAGCGGCGGCTTCGCACCGGCACGAGCACTTCGAGCCGCCGGGGTCCCGCGGGCGGCCGTCGAGCGGGCACTGGCCTCACGAGACGTCGTCCGGGTGCGCCGCGGGTGGTACGCACTGCCGTCCGCGCCGCCCGTCGAGCTCGCCGCCGTGCGGGCGGGCGGGGTGGTGACCTGCCTCTCGCTTCTGCACCACCTCGGGCTCTGGACCGTCGAGCGACCCGCACTGCACGTCGCGCTCGGCGACTCCTCCGTCCACGACCTCCGGCCCGGCTGGGTCGGTCACTGGCGCCGCTGGCCCGGGCAGGGGAGGCGCTCGTTCTCGCAGGACGGCGTCGGAGCCGCCGTTCTGCATCTCGTGACCTGCGTCGCCGAGGACGACGCGATCGTGACGATCGATTCGGCCCTGAACACGGGCCTGCTCACCTCGGACGCCCTCCTCGACCTGCGAGCCCTCGCTCCGATCGGCAAGCGCGATCTGTTCACCCGCGTCGACGGGCGGAGCCAGTCCGGCCTCGAGACGAGGACGCGTCTGAGCACTCGTCGGCACAACGTCCGGGTCCGGACTCAGGTCCCCGTCTCCGGGGTCGGCCGTGTCGATCAGATCATCGGAGACCGCCTGGTGCTCGAGAGTGACGGCCACCGCTTCCACTCCGGCATCGAGCAGTTCCACGAGGACCGGCGTCGGGACCTCGAGCTCGCCCGGCAGGAGTACCTCTGCATCCGGCTCGACAGCCACCAGATCATGGAGGACTGGCCGCGCACCGAGGAGGCCCTCTTCACCCTCGTCCGCAGGAAGGAGCACCTGTGGACCGCGGCACAGCGTCGGCGGCACGGGATCGAGTGAGTCGCTCCCCCGGTACCGCGCACGACCTCAGCCGAGAGGCGGGTCCCTGCCCTGTGGAGCGAGGCCCACCACTCCTGGCCGACGTCGTGCGCCGGGGAGGCGGCTCAGCGGGGAGCGCGCTCCGTGGCGACGGCGGCGACCGCGTCGATGAGGGAGGAGGCCGAGCGCTCGTCGGCGACCACGTCGACGCGCAGGCCGAAGGCGCGGGCGTCCTTCGCGGTCTGCGGGCCGATCGCGGCGACGAGGATCGACTCGGGCACCGGGCCGAGCTGCTTCTGGACCTGCTCCGCGACGCTGCCGGAGGTGACGAGGATCGCGTGCACGGCTCCGCCGGCGACGTCGGCCACGACGCGCTCCTCCACGGGGACGCCGACCGTGCGGTAGGCGACCACGGAGCGCACGTCGTGCCCGATCCGGGTGAGGCCCTCGGTGAGCAGCGGCTTGGCGATCTCGGATCGGAGCGTCAGCACGCGCAGGGGGTGCCGGCCGCCGGTCGCCTCCTCCCACTCGGCCAGGAGGCCGCGGGCGGAGTTGTCCTCGGAGGGGACGAGGTCGACGGAGTAGCCGGCGGCGACGAGCGCGGCCGCCGTGGTCTCGCCGACCGCCGCCACCTTGGTGCCCGCGGGCACGGTGGTGCGCAGGAGGGAGAGGACGTCGACGGTGGTGGCGCTCGTGACGGTCATCCAGTCGAACGCGCCGGCCTCGAGGTCGGCGAGGGCCTGCTCGAGCGCGGGGAAGTCGTCGGTCGGCGCGAAGTTGATCATCGGAGCGACGACGGGCGAGGCTCCCTTGGCTCGGAGAGCGGCGGCGACACCGTCCCCCCACGGGCCTCCGCGGGGGACGAGGATGCGCCACCCCTGCAACGGCTTCTCCCACTGGGAGTAGGCGGCGGGGACGATCACGAAGGGGCTCCCAGGGGTGCGAGTTCGGCGGCACCCGCACCGAGAAGCGCGTCAGCGAGCAGAGAGCCGCAACGGAACGCGGCTTCGACGACGGGCAGTTCGCGACCACCATACTGCGGATCCGCCCGGTGTCGACCACCGCCGACCGAACCGTTATCGACCGGCTCCGCGACCTCCCGTGAGAGGGACGCCGCGCCGTCGACGGCGAAGACCACGCCGTGCAGGACCACTCGGTCCGCCTCGACGACCGCGGAGGCTCCGATCGGAGCGGCGCACCCGGCCTCGAGGGAGGCGAGGAGCGAGCGCTCGGCCGTGATCGCCGCGCGGGTGGGGACGTGCTCGACGGCGGCGAGAGCGGCCCGCAGCTCCTCCGACGGCTCCTCGTCGCGCACCTCGATGGCCAGCGCTCCCTGACCGGGGGCGTGCGGCGAGACGTCGAAGCCGAGCACCTCGGTGATCGCGTCGACCCGGCCGAGGCGGCGCAGGCCGGACAGGGCGAGCACGATCGCGTCCAGCGGCGAATCGCTGCCGGGCAGCACCCGCCGGAGCCGGGTATCGATGTTGCCGCGGATGTCGACGATCTCGAGGTCCGGACGGGCGGCCAGCAGCGCCGCGCGCCGACGGGGCGAGCCCGTGCCCACGCGGGCGCCGACCGGCAGGGTCGCGAGGGTGAGCCCGTCGCGGGCGCACAGCGCGTCGCGCGGGTCCTCCCGCTCGGGCACCGCTCCGAGCAGCAGGCCCTCCACCGGAGCGGTGGGCAGGTCCTTCAGCGAGTGCACGATCGCATCGCAGCGCCCGGCGAGCAGCGCGTCGCGCAGGGCGCTGACGAACACGCCGGTGCCGCCGAGGGAGGCGAGCGAGCCGCGCATGCGGTCGCCGTCCGACTCGATGCGCACCAGCTCCACGGGCACCCCGGCGGCGGCCGACATCAGATCGGCCGTCATCCGCGTCTGCGCCACCGCGAGCGCGCTCGCGCGGGTGCCGACTCTGATGCTCACGACAGACGACTCCTCATCACGGTGCGACTCCCGCCAGAGCGGGCTTGAACCCCGCTCGCACGTTCTCGCAGCAGCCGGGGCGGCAGACGTCGTACCAGGGGCCGAGCGCCGTCATCGAGGGACGGTCCTCCGTCGGCACGCCGTTGACGCGCTCGAGGACGAGGTCGACCAGGCCGGAGACGTAGAGCGGGTCGGTACCGGGAGTCGCGACGCGGAGCGCGACGAGTCCGTGCTCCTCCGAGGTCTCCAGGGCCTCGTTGTCGAGGTCCCACATGACCTCCATGTGGTCGGACACGAAGCCGAGCGGGACGATCAGCAGCGCGCGGCGGCCGCGGGCCGGCAGCTCCGCGATGGCGTCGTTGATGTCCGGCTCGAGCCAGGGCTGGGTGGGCGGGCCGGAGCGCGACTGGTAGACGAGCTGCCAGGGCACGTCCTCGTCCGTGGCCGCGGCCATGACGACCTCGGCGACGGCGAGGTGCTGCGCCTCGTAGGCGCCGCCGGGGCCGAACTCGTGCACGTCGACGACGGTGCCGTCGTCGTGGCGCTCGTGGGGTCCGCTGCGCTCGGCGTCGGCCATGGGGATCGAGTGCGTCGAGAACAGCACCTCCACCTCGGACGTGACGTCGAGGTCGGGCATCCGCTCGCGCAGCTCGTCGAGCCCGTCGTGGACGGCCTTGACGAACGGCATGACGAAGCCGGGGTGGTCGAAGAACTGGCGCACCTTGTCGATCCGCAGCTCGCCCTCGAGGCCGGTCGCGTCGAGCGCCGCCGCGTAGTCCTCGCGGTACTGCCTGCAGGACGAGAACGAGGAGTACGCGCTGGTCGCGATGGCGAGCAGGTCGGTGAAGCCGCGCTCCTTCGCCTCGGCGACGGCCTCGCTCATGTAGGGCGCCCAGTTGCGGTTGCCCCAGAGCACGGGGAGGTCGATGCCGCGGTTCGCGAGCTCGACCTCGAGCGCCTTCTTCAGCGCGCGGTTCTGCGCGTTGATCGGGCTGACGCCGCCGAAGTGGCGGTAGTGGTGGGCGACCTCCTCGAGGCGCTCCTCCGGGATGCCGCGGCCTCGCGTGACGTTGCGCAGGAACGGGATGACGTCGTCCTGACCCTCGGGCCCGCCGAAGCCGGCGAGGAGGATCGCGTCGTAGGCCACGGGGACCTCGACGTGCTCGGGTCCGGACGCCGCCGCGGGGGTGGCCCCGCGGACGAGGATCGGCTCGCTGGTCGTGTCGCTCATCGGAGCACCTCGGCGATCTGGTCGGCGTCGATGCGCCGTCCTGTGTAGAAGGGGACTTCCTCGCGCACGTGGCGGCGGGCCTCGGTGGCGCGCAGGTCGCGCATGAGGTCGACGAGGTTGACGAGCTCCTCGTCCTCGAGGGCGAGGATCCACTCGTAGTCGCCGAGCGAGAACGAGGCGACCGTGTTGGTCAGGACGGAGCGGAACCGCGAGCCCTGGCGCCCGTGCTGGGCGAGCATCGCGCGGCGCTCCTCCTCGGGGAGGATGTACCACTCGTAGGAGCGGACGAAGGGGTAGACCGTGAGCCAGCGGGCCGGCGCCTTCCCGCGCATGTAGGCGGGGAGGTGGTTCGAGCTGAACTCGGCGTCGCGGTGCACGCCCATCGCGTTCCACGTCGGCAGGAGGCCGACCAGCAGCTCCGTGCGGCGCAACTCGCGGTAGGCCCGCTGCAGCTCCTCGGGCGCCGGGCCGGTGAGCCACAGCATGATGTCGGCGTCGGCGCGCAGGGCCGAGACGTCGTAGGTGCCGCGGACGGTCACGCCCTCGCCCTCGAGCTGGGCGACGAGGTGCTCGTACTGCTTCACCGCGGGATCCACGGCGTCGCTGGAGAGGGTGAACGGACGTGCGGGATCCCTGCGGAGAACCGCCCAGAGCGTGTATCCCAGGGCCTGATCGGAGTGATCCTGATCGGCGGGGGGCTGCGGCGCCGGAGCGGCGGCGCTCGTGTCGGGGGCGGACTGAACGGGACCCGCCGTGCCGGCGGTCTGATCGGTCATTGATCCATCATCCCTCCGCTCGTGCCGATGCACAAAAGCGGCGGGGGCTCTGGCGCCGGAGGGCGCGGGACGCTAGCGCCCCGGGCCCTCCGGCGCTCAGTCCTCGATGATCTGCTTCGCGACGCCCCAGACGACGAGGCCCACGGCGGCGGCGGCGCCGACCGCTCCGGCGATCAGCGCGGAGGGGTTCCGGCGGCGCACGACCTGGAGCTTGCGCTCGATCGTCCGCTGGGCCGTCCGCACCTTGCGCGGCACGTTGACCTTGTACTCGATGGCGTCGAGGGTCGCGGCGAGCTCGGAGCGGGCGCGCTCGATGTCGGCCCTCAGCTGGCCGGGCTCGAGCTGCGCCGGGTCGACGAAGCGGGGCGTGGCGCTGCTGACGGATCGCTCAGTTGTCATAGCTGCCCACTCCCTTGAACGCCTGGACGTCCTTCTTGATGCTGTCGATCGAGTCCTGGGGCACCGGCGGCACGGCCTTCTTGATGGTGCGCACGCCGACGAGGGCGAGGATCACGGCCACCAGGAGGAAGAAGACGGTGACGATCAGCGCCGACAGCCAGGCCGGCAGCCAGGAGGCGATGCCGATGATCGCGAACGCGACCAGCGTCGCCCACGCGGTCAGGAGGAGGAAGGCCGCGACCGCGAACAGGCCGACGGCCAGACCCGCGCTCTTCGCCTTGCCCGCCAGCTCGTTCTTCAGCGAGGCGACCTCGGCCTTGACGAGCTCGATCACGAGGCCGGGCAGGTCGCTGACCAGCTCCCCCAGTGATCGGGCGTTCTTGGGATTGCGTTCGTTCACCACGGGAGCTCCTCGAGGGTGGGACGTGCCGGCCGGCGCGCGCCTGGCACGGCCGGAGGGATGAGCACTAGGCCCTGCTGGTGGAGGTGGACGTCGTCGACCCGCCGGAGCCGGCCGACGCCGCGGCCTCGTCGACCTTCGAGGCAGCCTTGCGGGCGGCGGCCGATGCCTCCGCCTCGCTCGCTCCCTGGGCCTTCCTGCCACCCGAGACGGCCTTGACGACCACCGAGCGCACGACCTCGTACGCCTTGTCCGAGACGCTGCTCAGCTGGGTCTTCGCGGCGCCGCCGACGGCGCCCGCGACGTCCTGCACCGGCTGGGTCCGCCAGAAGCGGTCGGCCGCCGAGGCGATCTGCTCGTACCGCTTGCGGCCGGCGCGTGCTCCCAGCACGTACCCGGCTGCGGCTCCTGCCACGAAAAGAATCTTGCCCTTCACGCCTACTCCTCGTCCTGGGTCGCTCTCGCGATCGTCCACGCGGTCGGTGACCACTCGTGCCGGGGCACGCCGCGCGCTCGCACGGATGCCTGGGCCTAAGAGTAGCCGTCGGCGTCGCGGGCGTCGCTCGGCAGCCCGACTCCTTGACGCACCAGTCGGCGCCGGATAAGGGCGGCCGTCTCGGCGGCGTGCGGGAGCACCGAGGCGAGGCCCGTGCCCGCGATCCAGGTGCCGGTCACGGCGACTCCCTCGATCGGAGCGAGCGCCTCGCGGAACGCCTCCAGGTGCGCGCGGCGGCCCAGCGCCGCGGCAGGCCGGACGTTGGCCCAGCGCACCCGGGCGGAGTCGACGAGCGACGCCGGATCGAGGGCGAGGCCCAGCAGCGTCGACGCGTCGAGCAGGGCGATCGCCGCCGCCTCGGCGTCGGTGCGCCCCTCGAGCGGCGGGCGCTCGCCCGGGCGCCCGTAGGAGAGGCGCAGCACGTGGCGCCCGGGCGGGAGGGAGGCGGCCAGCCAGTCCCACTTCGCCGTCGCGTGCGTGATCGCCTTGGCCGTGACGTCGGTGGCGGTGGGCGCCACGAGCACGCCGGAGCCGCGGGGGGCGGCATCCAGGCGGGCGTCGTCGAGGACGAGGGTCACCAGCTCGACGGAGTCGTGCGGCGCCTCCTCGGCGCGCTCCGCGACGGCGGGCGCGAGGCCGGCGAGCAGCGCCCGGGCGTCGCGCTCCGGCGTCGAGACGATCACCGCTCGGGCGCTCAGCGAGCCGTCGGCGAGGGTCAGGACGAAGTCCCCGTCGGAGCCGTCGAGCCGTTGCACGGAGGCGCCGGTGCGGATCTCGCCGGAGAGGTAGTCGATCCGCTGGACCAGCGCGGCGACCAGGCGGTGCATCCCGCCCTCGAGCCCGCGGACCGCGACTCCGGCCGGGAGGTTCGCGCGGAGGGCGGCCACGGCCCGCGCGAGGGAGCCCGCGCGGGTGAGCGCGCCGTTCAGTCCGGGTGCGGCGAGGTCGACGTCGATGTCGTCCGGCCGGCTCGAGTAGACGCCCGACACGACCGGCGCGACCAGGTCCTCGAGCACGCGCTCGCCCATCCGGGTGCGCACGAGCTCGGCGAGGGAGTGGGCGCGGCCGATGCGCAGCACCGGCATCAGGGTGTCGAGCCAGGCGCGCCAGGCGCCGCGGCGGCCGATCGCGCGCACCACGTCGGGGGCGAGCGGCGTGCCGGGGATGCCGAGGATGCCGGCCCGGGGCGACGGCACGGAGCGGCCGCCCGAGAGGTGCAGCCACGAGCCGTGCGTCCGCGGCTCGACGATCGACTCGGCGAGCGGGACGCCGTCGAGGGTCAGCGCGGCGAGCGCCCGCTCGACGTGGCCGCCGCGGGTGGCGAAGCTCTCGGCGCCCGCGTCGAGCGCGGCTCCGGCCAGCGCGAGCGGGGAGACGGAGCCGCCGACCCGCTCCCCCGCCTCGAGCACCACGACGCGCAGGCCGATGCGCAGGCACTCCGCGGCGGCGGCGAGCCCCGCCACTCCGCCGCCGACGACCGCGACGTCGTACGACGCGGCGTCGCGGGGGCGCTCCTCGCTCACGGCCGCCAGGCGTGCACGAACGCGACGAGGCGCGTGAGCACGTCGGGGTCGGTCTCGGGCGGCACGCCGTGGCCGAGGTTGAGCACGTGCGCGGGCGCGCTCAGGCCGCGGCGGAGCACGTCGTCGACGTGGGCCTCGAGGACCTCCCACGGCGCGGTCAGCAGCGCCGGGTCGACGTTGCCCTGCACCGGCACGAACCCGCCGAGGCGGTGGTTGGCCTCGTCGAGCGGGATCCGGTAGTCGACGCCCACCACGTCGGCGCCGATGCCGTGCATCGCACCGAGCAGCTCGCCGGTGCCGACGCCGAAGTGCACGATCGGGACGTTGCGGCGCGTCTCCCCGTGGTCGAACGCGAGGTCGCGCACGTGGACGAGGGCGCGCGCGGAGGCGGGAGCGACGTGGGTCGTGTAGTCCGAGAGCGAGAGCGCCCCGGCCCAGGAGTCGAAGAGCTGCGCGGCGCTGGCCCCGGCGAGCACCTGCGCACGGAGGAAGCGGCCGGTGACCTCGGCGGTCCACTCCATCAGCTGCGCCCAGGCGGCGGGATCGGCGTGCATCATCGTCCGCGCGCGCAGGTGGTCCTTGGACGGGCCGCCCTCCACCAGATAGGCGGCCAGGGTGAAGGGAGCGCCGGCGAAGCCGATGAGCGGTGTGTCGCCGAGGCCCGCGACGGTGCGGCGCACGCCCTCGCGGATGGGCTCGAGCGTCTCGTCGAGCACGGACGGGTCGATCGACGCGAGCTCGGCGACGTCGGCGGCCGTGCGCACCGGCTTCTCGAGCACCGGACCGCGCCCGGGCACGATGTCGACGCCGACGCCCGCGAGCCGCAGCGGGATCACGATGTCGCTGAAGAAGATGGCCGCGTCCACTCCGTGGCGCCGCACCGGCTGCAGGGT
Organism: Rathayibacter sp. AY1B5; assembly: GCF_002932795.1. Classification (NCBI taxonomy): domain Bacteria; kingdom Bacillati; phylum Actinomycetota; class Actinomycetes; order Micrococcales; family Microbacteriaceae; genus Rathayibacter; species Rathayibacter sp. AY1B5. The sequence goes on along the minus strand of NZ_PSWM01000009.1, from coordinate 74,338 downwards.
GATCTCGCTCGCCAGCGCCGGGTCGAGGCACGCGTCGAGCATCTTCGTGTCGGTTCGCAGGGCCCGGTACTCCGGGAGGCTGCGGCCGGCCTGGCGCATGAACCAGACGGGCGTCCTCTCGCCCCGCTCGGAGCGGTAGGCGCGCAGGAGCAGCGAGTCGGCCGTGCGGCCGGCGGAGAGGGGGTGCAGCGGATCGAGCAGGCCGTCGGTGGGGGAGGTCACCGCGGCATTATTCCAGGCGCATCCGTGCATTCCTCCCCAGTCCGGGGACCCCGCCCCGCAGAGCGCGCGTAGACTGACGTGGTGCTTCTGTGTCTGACGGCGTCGCACAAGAACGCCAGCTTCGATCTCCTCGAGAAGCTCTCCGTCGACTCCTCCGCCGTGACCGCGGCCCTCTCCGAGGGGATCGACTTCGTCTCCGGAGCAGTCGTCGTCGCGACCTGCAACCGCTTCGAGGCCTACCTCGACATCGAGGAGCCGCTGACCGCCGCGCAGGCCGTCGCCGTCGAGGCCGCCACCGCCGCCGTCAGCGCCGCGACCGGCGTCGAGCAGGACGAGCTGCGCGGGAGCGTCGACGTCGTCTCGGGCGACCGGGTGGCCGAGCACCTCTTCGCCGTCTCCAGCGGGCTCGAGTCCGTCGTGGTCGGCGAGGGTGAGATCGCGGGCCAGGTCCGCCGCTCCCTCGAGGAGGCGCGCCGGCTCGGCACCACCTCCTCCGAGCTCGAGCGCCTGTTCCAGCGCGCCTCGCAGACCTCGCGCGGCATCAAGAACCGCACCGGCCTCGGCAGCGCCGGCCGCTCGATCGTGCGCCTCGCGCTCGACCTGGCCGCGAGCCGCGTCACCGACTGGCGGGCGGCCCGCGTCCTCCTCGTCGGCACCGGCAGCTACGCGCGGGCGACCGTCGCGGCCCTGCGCGACCGCGGAGTGGTGGACATCGCGGTGCACTCCCCCTCCGGCCGCGCCGAGGGCTTCGCCGCCCGCCGCTCGCTCCGGCCCATCGCCGCCGCCGATCTCGCGCTCGAGGCGGTCTCGGCCGACATCGTCATCACCTGCACCACGACCCAGGAGCCGGTGCTCGACGCCGCCCTGCTCGCCGCCGGGCGCCTCCAGGGCTTCTCCCGCGAGCGCCAGCTCGTGATCGACCTGGGCCTGCCGCGCAACGTCGCCTCCGACGTCACCTCGGTCGCCGGGGTCGAGCTCCTCGACCTCGAGACGATCAGCCTGCACGCGCCTCTCGACGTGCTCGACGCGTCGCAGCAGGCGCGCGCACTCGTCGACAAGGCGGCCCGGAAGTTCTCGGACGTCGCCGACGAGAAGAGCCTCACTCCGGCCGTCGTCGCCCTGCGCGCCCACGTGTTCGACGCGCTCGACGCCGAGATCGAGCGGGCCCGGTCCCGCGGCGACGAGGACGGCCGCACCGAGCAGGCGCTCCGCCACCTCGCCGGCGTCCTGCTGCACACCCCGAGCGTCCGCGCCCGCGACTACGCGCGCGCCGGAGCCCAGGAGGCGTACCTCACCGGGCTCGAGGCGCTCTTCGGCATCGAGGTCCCGGCCGAGCCCGCCGTCGCGCGCCCCGACGCGGACGCCGCCACCGCGTGAGCCTCCGGCTCCCCTTCGACGCGGAGCCGCTGCGCTCCGCGCCGCTGCTCACCGAGCGCCTGCTCCTGCGCCCCCTCGGGCCGGAGGACGCCGAGGACCACGCGCGCTACCAGGGCGACGCCGACGCCGTGAGGTTCCTCCGCTGGCCGGTGCGCACCCCCGAGGAGTCGCGGGCGCACCTGCAGCGCCGCCTCCCCTCGACACGGCTCGCCGCCGACGGCGACGTGGCCGTGCTGGCGATCGTCCCCCGCGAGGGCGTCCTCGCCGGGCGGATGATCGGCGACCTCACGCTCATCGCGTCGTCCGTCGAGCAGGAGGCGGTCGAGATCGGCTGGGTGCTGCACCCGGAGGCGCAGGGGCGCGGCTACGCGACCGAGTCCGCCCGGGCGCTGCTCGACCTCGCGTTCGACACCCTCGGCGCGCACCGCGTGATCGCGCGGCTCGACGCCCGGAACACCGCCTCCGCCCGCCTCTGCGAGCGCCTCGGGATGCGCCTCGAGGCGCACCACCGGGAGGACGAGTTCTGCAAGGGCGAGTGGACCTCGACCCTCGTCTTCGCCCTGCTCTCCCGCGAGCGCTGACCGCAGCGCCCGCTCGTCCGCGCTCGCCGGGACGCCGCCGGCCTGTCGGGTCGGCGGCGTCCCGGGAGGAGCGTCAGGCCCCGCGGAGCCCGGTGAAGAGGTAGGACTCGAGCTGCTCGAGCGGGATGCGCTCCTGCTTCATCGTGTCGCGGTCGCGGACGGTCACGGCGTCGTCCTCGAGGGAGTCGAAGTCGACGGTCACGCAGTACGGGGTGCCGATCTCGTCCTGGCGGCGGTAGCGGCGGCCGATCGCTCCGGAGTCGTCGAAGTCGACGTTCCAGAGCTGGCGCAGCTGGTCGGCGACGCGGCGCGCGAGCGGAGAGAGGGCCTCGTTGCGCGAGAGCGGCAGCACGGCCACCTTGACGGGCGCCAGGCGCGGGTCGAGGTGCAGCACGGTGCGCGTCTCGACCTTGCCCTTGGCGTTCGGCGGCAGCTCCTGCTCCTCGTAGGCGTCGACGAGGAACGCCATGAGTGCGCGGGTGAGGCCGAACGACGGCTCGATCACGAACGGCACGTAGCGCTCGTTCTTGTTCTGGTCGAAGAACGAGAGGTCCTTGCCCGAGTGCTCGATGTGGGTCTTGAGGTCGTAGTCGGTGCGGTTCGCGACTCCCATCAGCTCGCCCCACTCGCCCGAGGCGAAGCTGAAGCGGTACTCGATGTCGACGGTGCGCTTGGAGTAGTGGGAGAGCTTGTCCTTCGGGTGCTCGTACTGCCGGATGTTCTCGGGGTTCATCCCGAGCCCGACGAACCAGTCCCAGGCGAGCTGCATCCAGGTCTCCTGCCACTCCTCGTCCGTGCCGGGCTCGACGAAGAACTCGAGCTCCATCTGCTCGAACTCGCGGGTGCGGAAGATGAAGTTGCCGGGGGTGATCTCGTTGCGGAACGCCTTGCCGATCTGGCCGATGCCGAAGGGCGGCTTGCGGCGGGCGCTCTGCAGCACGTTCGCGAAGTTGGTGAAGATGCCCTGGGCGGTCTCGGGACGCAGGTAGTGCAGCCCCGACTCGTCGTCGACGACGCCGAGGTAGGTCTTCATCAGGCCCGAGAACTGCTTGATCTCGGTCCACTGGCCGACCTTGTCGGGGTGCTCCGGGTCCGGGATGTCGGCGAGGCCGTTCACGGGCGGGTGGCCGTTGACCTCCTCGTACTTCTCGAAGAGGTGGTCGGCGCGGTAGCGCTTGTGGGTGATCAGCGACTCGGTCAGCGGGTCCGAGAAGACGCCGACGTGTCCCGAGGCGTGCCAGATCGCCGTGGGCAGGATGACCGCGGAGTCCAGGCCGACGACGTCGCCCCGGCCCTGCACGAAGGTCTTCCACCACTGGCGCTTGATGTTCTCCTTGAACTCCACGCCGAGCGGCCCGTAGTCCCACGCGGAGCGGGTGCCCCCGTAGATCTCACCCGAGGGGAAGACGAATCCCCTGTGCTGCGCGAGGGTGATGACTTTGTCGAGGGTGGTGGGTTCTGCCACGGGTTGCTCCTCAGCTGTTCGGGCGCACGGGGCCCCGGCGCGCGCCGGCTGCGCGCGTCCTTCTGGTGTGCCCCCATGGTAGCCGCGGGGGCGCCGCACCGGTCGGCCCGCGGCGGGCATGATGAGCGGATGAGCACCCTCCCGCCGATCGTCGTGTCCGCCGTCGCGGTCCTCCGCGACCGGCGCGTCCTGATGGTCACGGCGCGGGGCCGGGAGGTCCTCTACCTCCCCGGCGGCAAGGTCGACGAGGGCGAGAGCGGGATCGAGGCGGCGGCCCGCGAGGCACGCGAGGAGCTCGGCGCGGTCGCGCTCGGCCTCGAGCCCCTGTTCACCGTCCGCACCCAGGCGCACGGCGAGCCGGAGGGGCGCGAGGTGCACATGAGCGTCTTCGCCGCCGAGCTCGACCGGGAGGCGCGCCCGAGCGGCGAGATCGACTCGCTGCACTGGGTCGACGGCTCCGATGCGGGCCGCTGCCCGCCCGCCGGGGTCGAGACCCTCCGGCTGCTGCGAGGTCTCGATCTCGTCGACTGACCCTCCGGCGCCGGGCCGACCGCGGGGCGGCTAGCCTCGTGGCGTGGAGACGAGACGGCGTGCACGGGACCGGTCGAGCGCGGAGGAGCCGGACCGCCTCGAGCCGGTGCGGCTGGAGGCGGCCGTGCCGATCCTGCGGATCTTCTCGGTCGCCAAGGCGGGCGAGTTCTACGTCGACTACCTCGGCTTCGAGGTGGACTGGGAGCACCGCGCCGCGCTCGACGCCCCTCTCTACCTGCAGGTGTCGCGCTCGGGGCTGCGCCTGCACCTCAGCGAGCACCACCGCGACGGCAGTCCCGGCGCCGCGGTGCACGTCGCCCTCCGCGGAGTCCGCGAGCTGCACGCCGAGCTCGACGCGAAGGCGTACCCCTACCTCAACCCGCGGATCACCCGCACGCCGTTCGGCTTCGCGCTCGATGTGATCGATCCGTTCGGCAACCAGCTGCGCTTCGCGGAGCCGGCTCCGGTGCCGCGCCGGCCCTGATCGACGCGCATCCGGGTGCTTGTACAACCTGAGCGCCGACTGATCAACCGTTCACCGCCCGTCCATGCACTTCGGAGTCCCATCCTTTAGCGTGGGTTCGATGGCTTCACGGGGGACGATCGAGCGGCCGGACACGGCCCGGGCGACGGGACGGCCGCGCCGCCCGCGGCTCCGCTTCATGGATGCCGCGCCGCTGGCGACAGGCCTGCTGGGCTCGATCGCGATCCTCCTCGGCTCGCTCGGCGTGGGCTACCTGCCCGCCGACTCGCCCATCCGCGACTGGCCCTTCATCGCCTCGATCCGCGCCACGGGCTGGCTCACCGAGTCCAGCGGCGCCCTCGTCGTCGGCGGCGGGATGCTGCTGCTGATCGCGTGGCTCCGCCTGCGCACGGTCGCCCTCGCGGCGGGCCCCGGCTCCGTCCGCACCGTCGTGGTGGCGGCCCTCGCCTGGACCGCTCCGCTGCTGGTGACGGTGCCGCTGTTCAGCCACGACATGTTCTCCTACGTGGCGCAGGGGCGCCTGATGACCCAGGGCATCGACCCCTACACGCACGGCGTCGCGACGCTCCCCGGCTGGTTCGACCTCGGCGTCGACCCGCTCTGGGCCGACACGCCCACGCCCTACGGGCCCCTCTACCTCCTGATCGAGCGCACCGCCGTGCAGTTCGCGGGCTACGGCGCACCCGAGCTCTCCATCGCGATGCTCCGCGCCGTGTCGGTCGCCGGAGTGGCCGTGATGTCCGTCTACGCGCTCCGCCTGGCGCGCCTGCGCGGCCTCTCTGTCCCGCTCACCGCCTGGACGATCGTCGCCAACCCGCTGACCCTCGTGCTCTTCGTCGTCGCCGGCCACAACGACTCCGTGATGCTGGCGCTCATCCTCGCGTCGCTCTACTACGCCCAGACCGACCGCCGCATCGCCGCCGTCGTGCTGATGGCCGGAGCGATCGCGATCAAGCCGATCGCCGTGATCGCGCTCCCCGTGCTCGCGCTGCTGTGGCTGCGCCACGACGCGACGTGGCGCGAGCGCGCCCGCGGCTGGCTCTGGACGGGCGCCGGAGCGCTCGGCCTCGTGGTCGCCGTCGGGCTGCTCGCCGGGGTCGGAGTCGGCTGGGTCGCGGCGATGGTCGTGCCCGGCTCGATCCTGCACTGGTACGCGCCGATGTCGTTCGTCACGGTCTCGGTCTCCCGCGCCGTCGAGTTCACCGGTCACGACCCCGCCGCGGCGATCGCGGTGGTCAAGATCCTCGCGCTCGGGCTCGCCGGCCTGATCGCCGCGCGCCTCATGCTGTCGCGGCGCTCGATCGATCCGCTCGCCCGCCTCTCCGGCGCGCTGCTCGCGTTCGTGACGGCGTCGACCGCCATCCACCCCTGGTACGCCCTCTGGATCCTGCCGATCGCCGCGCTCGCGCGCCCGTGGAGCCGCTCCCACGTGCACCTGGCGGTCTACGCGTCGATCTTCCTCCTGTGCGTCACGCTCGCCGAGCCCATCGACGGCGGAGGCGGCACGATGGACCAGATCCCGGCTCGGGTCGCGACGATCGCCGCGATCGCCGTGGTCGGGATGTACGTCCTCCTCGGCTACACCGACGAGGAGCGGGTCGAGGGGCTGCCCCTCGTGCGCGCTCTTCCGTTCGGCTCCGTGATCCTCGCCCGCCTCAGCGGCGGCCGCCTGGTCGACGCCCGGATGGCCGCGACGCGCCTGCGCGACTAGCCGGGGCCGCGTCTCAGGAGTCGGACTCGTCGCTCCGGCGACGGGTGCGGCGGTCGAGCGCGGCCTGCGCCGTCTCGGCGGCCGAGCGCGGGGAGCCGACCGGCCCGGAGGGGCCGGCGAGGGTGCTCGAGAGGGACGACAGCCAGCCGGAGTCGTCGCGACCGGTGTTCAGCGCATCCGAGAAGAGGGGGAGCTCGCTGCGGGTGGCGTGGATCGCGTAGGACTCGCGGGTGAACCCGTTGTCGGGGACGACGGGCGTCCTGCGGGACGCGCGGGCGGCGTCCTCGGCCTGCTCCTGGCGCGAGGCGACCGGCGCCTGCTCCTGTGCGGCCTGCTCCTGAGCGGCCTCCGGAGGCGTCTGCTCCAGGGGGGCGTCGCGCTCGTCGCGCGGGGTGCTGCTGTCGTCGTCCACGGCGGTCCTCCTGCTCTCCGCCCCGAGCGGAGGAGCGGGCACCGCGGTGATGGGGCGGCGCCTGGTCAGGCTACCCCTCGTTCAGGGCGTGGCGTCGTCGCTGGCGCCTGATCGTGGCGCGGGGCGCCAGACGACCAGTTCGGTCCGGCGCTGCGCGCGCGTCCCGTGGCGCAGAGTGACCACGTCGCCCTCGAGGCCGGCGGCGAACACACGGCGGCCCGGCCGGTTCAGGAGCTCGTCGGCGAGGGCCGACTCCAGCTCGCGCACCCGCTGCGAGAGCGACTGCACCTGGTTCTCGAGCTGCAGGATGCGCGCGATGCCCTCGAGCGAGACGCCCTCGGAGGACAGCCGGGCGACCTCGCGCAGCTGCACCACGTCGCGCATCGAGTAGCGACGCGACTTGCCCGCGGTGCGGGTCGGGCTCACGAGCCCGAGCCGGTCGTACTGCCGCAGGGTCTGCGGGTGCATCCCCGCCAGCTCGGCGGCGACGGCGATCGCGAAGACGGGCGTGTTCTCGTCCATGTCTCCTCCTCCGACCGGTCGCGCCGATCCGGTGCTAGTAGCGGGCCTTCTCCAGGATGTCCTCGCGCGGGTCCTCGTCCGGCTCGGCGGCGGCGTAGGCCTCGAGGGCCTCCCGGGCGGCACCGGACAGGTGGCTCGGGACGGCGACCTGCAGGACGGCGAGCAGATCGCCCGTGCCCTTGGGGGTCGTGACGCCGCGGCCCTTGACGCGCAGGACACGGCCGCTCGGGGTTCCGGCGGCGACCCGCAGCTTGACAGGCTCGCCGCCGAGGGTCGGCACCTCGATCGTCGCGCCGAAGACGGCCTCGACGAAGGTGACGGGGACCGTCACCCGCAGGTTCAGCCCGTCGCGCTCGAACACGGGGTGCTTGCGGACCGAGACGGTGAGCACCAGATCGCCGGGCTCGCCGCCGTCCGGACTGGGGCGGCCCTTGCCGCGGACGCGGATCTTCTGGTCGTCGGCGACGCCGGCCGGGATGCGCACCGAGAGGGTGCGCCCGTCGCCGGTCTGCAGCTGGACGGTGTCGCCCCGGGTCGCGGTGCGGAAGTCGATGGTGGTGCTGGCGGTGACGTCGGCGCCCTTCTGCGGGCCGCCGAAGCCGCGGTAGCCGCCGCTGGGCTGGCCGAAGCGGTTGCCTCCGCCGCCGAACATGCCGCCGAGGATGTCCTCGAAGCCGGGCGGCGGGCCCTGCTGGGTGCTGTAGGAGGTGCGCCCGCCCTGGCCGAACATGCCGCCGAAGACGTCGTCGAACCCTCCTGGCTGGCCGCCCGCGGTGAAGCGCGCTCCGCCGCCCATGGCGCGGATCTGGTCGTACTCCTTGCGCTGCTCGGCGTCCGAGAGCACGGTGTACGCCTCGCTGATCTCCTTGAAGCGCGCCTCGGCCTTCGCGTCCCCCGGGTTGGAGTCGGGGTGGAACTGGCGGGCGAGCTTGCGGTAGGTCTTCTTCAGGTCCGCGGCGGAGACGTCCTTGGACACGCCGAGGACCTTGTAGAAGTCCTTGTCGAACCAATCCTGGCTGGCCATGTGCCTCTTCCTGTGTCGAATGCGGCGAGGGACCCCGCCCCGGTCCGGCAGCGTGCTGCCGAGCGGGGCGGGGTCCTCCGCGGTGGTGGTGCCGGTGGCGGGGTCAGTCGGCGGGGACTGCCACGACCACCTTGGCGGCCCGCAGCAGCGAGCCTCCGAGGTAGTAGCCCGCCTCGACGACGTCCGCGACCGTGGAGGTCTCGGCGCCGGGGGTGGGCTGCTGGAAGATCGCCTCGTGGATGTTCGGGTCGAACAGGTCGCCCACGGCGCCGGTCTTCACCAGGCCGAGCTTCTCCACTCCGCCGCGCAGCTTCTGCGCGATGGCCGTGAAGGGCCCGCCCTCGGCGAGGTCGCCGTGCTTCTCGGCGCGGTCGAGGTCGTCGAGCACGGGGAGGATGACCTTCACCGCGTCGCCGATCGCCCGCTCCTTGTCGACCTGGCGGTTCGCCTCGGTGCGCTTGCGGTAGTTCGCGTACTCCGCGGTCACCCGCTGGAGGTCGGCGAGGTGCTCGGCCGCGAGCGTCTCGGCGCTGGACTGGCCCGAGAGGAACGAGAGGTCGGCGTCCGAGAGGCTGGTCTCGACGTCGGGTCCCTCGGCCTCGATGAGGCCCTCCTGGTCCTGGGCGTCCTTCGCCGCCTCGGCTCCCGCCTCGCCGCCGGTGACCGGCTGCTCCTCGGGGAGGTCCTGGGGCTCGTTCTCGGCTGCCATGGCTACTTCGTGTCCTTCGGCTCGTCCTCGTCGATGACCTCGGCGTCGACGATGTCCTCGTCGTCCTTCTTGTCACCGTCGGCCGGAGCGTCCGCGGGGGCGCTCTGCGCGGCCTGGTCCTGGGAGTAGATCGCCTGGCCGATCTTGGTCTGCGAGGCGTTGAGGGCGTCGAACGCGGTCTTGACGGCCGCGTCGTCGTCGCCGGCGAGCGCGGTCTTCAGCGCGTCGACGTCGCCCTGCACCTCGGACTTGACGTCCTCGGGCAGCTTGTCCTCGTTGTCCTTGATCAGCTTGTCGATCGAATACGCCAGGGTCTCGGCGTTGTTGCGGATCTCGGCGGCCTCGCGGCGGGCCTTGTCCTCGGCGGCGTGCTCCTCGGCCTCGCGGACCATGCGGTCGATGTCGTCCTTGGGAAGCGACGAGCCGCCCGTGATCGTCATCGACTGCTCCTTGCCGGTGCCCTTGTCCTTCGCGGACACGTGGACGATGCCGTTGGCGTCGATGTCGAAGGTGACCTCGACCTGCGGGATGCCGCGCGGGGCCGGCGCGATGCCGGTCAGCTCGAACGTGCCCAGGTTCTTGTTGTCGCGCGTGAACTCGCGCTCGCCCTGGAAGACCTGGATCGCGACGGACGGCTGGTTGTCGTCGGCCGTGGTGAAGGTCTCGGACCTCTTGGTCGGGATCGCGGTGTTGCGCTCGATGAGCTTGGTCATGATCCCGCCCTTGGTCTCGATGCCCAGCGAGAGCGGGGTCACGTCGATCAGGAGGACGTCCTTGCGCTCGCCCTTGAGGACACCGGCCTGCAGCGCGGCGCCGACGGCGACGACCTCGTCCGGGTTGACGCCCTTGTTGGGCTCCTTGCCGCCGGTGAGCTTCTTGACGAGCTCGGCCACGGCCGGCATGCGGGTCGAGCCGCCGACGAGGACCACGTGCGCGATGTCCTCGACCTTGACGCCCGCCTCGGCGATGACGTCGGTGAAGGGCTTGCGGGTGCGCTCGATCAGGTCGCTGGTGAGCTCCTCGAACTTGGCGCGGGTGAGGGTCTCGTCGAGGTTCGCCGGGCCGTTCTCGGTGAGCGAGAGGTAGGGCAGCTGGATGCTGGTCGAGGTGCTCGAGGACAGCTCCTTCTTCGCCTGCTCCGCGGCCTCCTTGAGGCGCTGGCGCGCGATCTTGTCCTTCGAGACGTCGACGCCGGTCGAGTCCTTGAAGCGCTTGACCAGGTGGTCGACGACGCGCTGGTCCCAGTCGTCGCCGCCGAGGCGGTTGTCGCCCGAGGTCGCGCGGACCTGGATGGTCGAGAAGTCGTCGTCCTTGCCCACCTCGAGGAGGGAGACGTCGAACGTTCCGCCGCCGAGGTCGAAGACGAGGATGAGCTCGTCCTCCTTGCCCTTGTCGAGGCCGTAGGCGAGAGCGGCCGCGGTGGGCTCGTTGATGATGCGCAGGACGTTGAGGCCGGCGATCTCGCCGGCGTCCTTGGTCGCCTGGCGCTCGGCGTCGTTGAAGTAGGCCGGGACGGTGATGACCGCGTCGGTCACCTTGTCGCCGAGGTACTGCTCCGCGTCGCGCTTGAGCTTGCCCAGGATGCGGGCCGAGATCTCCTGCGGGGTGTACTTCTTGTCCTCCACGCCGAAGGTCCAGTCGGTGCCCATGTGGCGCTTGACCGACGCGATGGTGCGGTCGACGTTGGTGACGGCCTGGCGCTTCGCGGTCTCGCCGACGAGCACCTCCCCGTCCTTGGTGAACGCCACGACGGACGGCGTGGTGCGGAAGCCCTCGGCGTTGGCGATGACGGTGGGCTCGCCTCCCTCGAGGACGGCCACGACAGAGTTGGTGGTTCCCAGGTCGATGCCTACGGCACGGGACATATGCGTTGTTCTCCTTCGCGATCGGCGTCGCGCGGGCGGCGGCCGGTCAGTTGACGGGTGGTGCGGAATCCTCTGCGGGAGTTGAGCCCCGCACGCTCAAGTTTACGCATCCGTCGTCTCGCGTCAAGTCCGGAGGCGAGAAGTTGAGTCGCATCGGCTCAACTCTCAGACTCGCGGGTCCCGCGGCTTCCGGCCGTTCACCTCCTCCCCCTACGGTGGGCCCATGACGACGCGCACCGGCCGCTGGCCCGTCCTCGCCTGGGGCCTGTGGGACTGGGGCGGCTCGGCCTTCAACGCGGTGGTGACCACCTTCGTCTTCACCGTCTACCTGACCACCGACGGGCTCTTCGGCACATCGAGCGGAGTCTCGGCCGCGCTCGGCTGGTCGCTCGCCGCCGCCGGCGTGGTCGTCGCCGTCATCGCGCCGATCACCGGCCGCCGGGCCGACCTCGGCGGGCGCCGCCGGTTCTGGCTGGGGGTCCACTCCTCCGTCGTCGTCCTCTGCATCCTGCTGATGTTCCTCGTGCGCCCCGACCCGGCTCTCCTCTGGCTGGGACTCGGACTGCTCGCGGTCGGCACGGTCTTCTTCGAGTTCGCGAGCGTCAACTACAACGCGATGCTCCTCCAGGTCTCGACCCGGGCGACCATCGGCCGCGTCTCCGGCTTCGGCTGGGGCATGGGGTACGTCGGCGGCATCGTCCTGCTGCTCATCGTGTACGTCGGCTTCATCTCGCCCGAGGTCGGGCTCTTCGGGGTGACGGGGGACGACGGCCTCGACGTGCGCGTCTCGATCCTGGTCGCCGGCGTGTGGTTCGCGGTCTTCGCCCTCCCGGTGCTGGTCGCGGTGCCGGAGACGCCGGCGCGGGCGAGCCGGGCGGAGCGCGTCGGCGTGATCGCCTCCTACCGCGCGCTCTTCGCGCAGGTCGCCGCCCTCTGGCGCGAGAGCAGGAGCACGGTGGCCTTCCTCATCGCCAGCGCGGTGTTCCGCGACGGGCTCACCGGGGTCTTCACCTTCGGCGGCGTGCTGGCGCAGGGCACCTTCGGCTTCGACGCCGGCGAGGTGATCCTGTTCGCGATCGCCGCGAACGTCGTCGCCGGAGTGGCGACCATCTCGGTCGGCGCGCTCGACGACCGCATCGGCCCCAAGGCCGTGATCGTCGCGTCGCTCATCGGCCTGGTCGTCTGCGGCACGGCCGTCTTCGTCCTGCACGACGGGGGGAGCACGGTGTTCTGGATCTTCGGCCTGCTGCTGTGCCTGTTCGTCGGCCCGGCGCAGTCGGCGAGCCGCAGCTACCTCGCCCGCCTCATCCCGGAGGGACGCGAGGGCGAGATCTTCGGCCTCTACGCGACCACCGGGCGCGCGGCCTCGTTCCTCGCTCCCGCCGCCTTCGCGGCCGCCGTCTCGATCGCCGCGGCGGTCTCGGGCAGCGGCGAGGCGAACGTGCAGTACTGGGGCATCCTCGGGCTCGTCCTCGTCCTCGCCGTCGGACTGGTGCTGCTCCTGCCGGTGCGCCGCCCGCCGGCGACCGCCCCCGTCGTGCCGGAGCCGCAGCTCGCTCCGCCCGCTCGCCGGGACTGACGAGGCCGGCACGCGGAGAGGCGGTCGACGTCTCTCCGCGCGCGCCGCCGGACGCGGTCAGACCGTGGCGATCCAGAACACGATCAGCAGGAGCGTGACGAGGAAGCCGGTCAGGAAGTTCAGCGCGAGGAAGCGCTTCCAGCCCGCGTTCGCCTGCTCCGCCTCGGCGTCCTCGAGGGACCGGTACGGCCAGATGCTCACCGCGTACGGCACCGCGAGGATCGCCGCGAGGGTCCCCGGCCAGGGCAGCAGGAGCAGGAGCAGTCCGCTCGCGACGTAGGCGCCGATGGCGAAGCGCGTGGTCGCCTTCGCCCCGATCACGGTCGCGATCGAGCCGATGCCGCCCGCCCGGTCGGCCAGGATGTCCTGCACCGCTCCGAAGGCGTGGCTCGCGATCCCCCAGAGGAAGAACGCCACGAGCAGCGCCACCAGCGGTCCGGTGACCACGGTGCCCGCGAGGGCGATCCCGTAGACGGCGGGGCTGACGAAGTGGGTGGCCGAGGTCAGCGAGTCGACGAAGGGCCGCTCCTTGAAGCGGAGCCCCGGCGCGCTGTAGGCGATCACGGCGAAGACGCTGATCGCGAGGACCAGCCAGGAGACCGGGGACCCGAGCAGCACCAGCGCCACCAGGAACGGCACGTTCGTGGCCACCGCCGCGATCAGCGTCGCGCGGTGCTCGCTCCGGTCGAGCACGGCTCCCTCGACGCCGCCCTTGCGGGGGTTCCGCAGGTCGGACTCGTAGTCGAAGACGTCGTTGATCCCGTACATCGCGAGGTTGTAGGGGATGAGGAAGTAGATCGTGCCGAGCACGAAGGCGAGGTCGATCTCGCGGGTGGTCAGCAGATACGCCGCCGCGAACGGGTAGGCGGTGTTGACCCAGCTCAGCGGGCGGCTCGAGACGAACAGCGCGCGCAGCCGGTTCACGGCTCGCTCCGACGTCGCGAGGGCAGGAGGACCCAGAGCGCCGGGAGGGCGAGGGCCGCGGCGATCGCGTAGGCGAAGTCCTCGATCGGAGCGACGCCGATCCGGATCCCCGAGATCAGGTCGTCGTCGTAGGCGACCAGCAGGCCCACTCCGATCATGATGTTGTCGAACACGGCGGTCGTCACCAGCAGCACGGCGAGCGTGCCGAGGACGGCGGGCAGGCGCAGGACGCGACGGCGCAGCGCGAGCAGCAGCAGCACCAGCACCACCGCGAGGAACACGGCGTTGAGGAAGAGGTAGGTCACGCGCGCGCCTCCGCCCGCCGGGCGACCCGCTGCGAGAGGAAGCCGTGCACGTCCATCGTCAGGTAGCAGAGCAGGGTGAGGAAGAGGACCTCCTCGACCGGGAGCTCCGGAGCGAGCTGCAGACCGGTCATGTAGGAGGTCTCGCCGCGGAAGAACACGCCCAGGCCGATCCCCACGAGGTCCCAGACCAGGAAGAACGCGACTCCCACGGGCAGCACGATCGCCGCGCGGCGGGCGTCCGCCCAGAAGAACAGCCGGAAGCGGCGGTCGAGCACGATCATCCCGGTGATCGAGACGAGGAGCGCGAGCAGGTAGAGGATCCCCACGCCTACTCCCCCACGGCGACGGGCGCGACCGGAGCCGACGGCGCCTCCCGCACGGGCAGCGGCTCGGTCGACACGTCGCCGCGCACGCGCTTGAGCATGACCTCGGCGCTGATGATGCACATCGGCAGGCCGATGCCGGGGATCGTGGAGCTGCCGGCGAAGAGCAGCCCGTCGACGTGCCTGCTGACGTTCCCGGCGCGGAAGAAGGCGCTCTGCGAGAGGACGTGGGCCGGCCCGAGCATCGAGCCGCGCCAGGCGCCGAGGTCGCTCTCGAAGTCGGCCGGGCCGATGGTGCGGCGGACGACGATCCGCTCGGCCAGGTCGGTCGCGCCGGTCCAGGACGCGATCTGCGCGATGGCCTGGTCGGCGATGGCCTCGACGCGCGCGTCGCCCGCGCCGTCGACTCCGCCGTGGCCGATCGAGGTGTCGGCCGGGATCGGCACGAGCACGAACAGGTTCTCGTGCCCCTCCGGAGCCGTGCTCGCGTCGGTCGCGCTCGGGCGGCAGACGTAGATCGACGCGGGATCGGGGACGGTCGGGTGCTCGCCGAAGATCTTGTCGAAGTTGTCGCGCCAGTCCTTCGTGAAGAGCAGGGTGTGGTGCTCGAGCTCGGGCAGCTCCCCGCGCACGCCCAGGAGGACGAGGACGGCGCTCGGGCCGGGCTCGCGCTTCTCCCAGTAGGACGGCGGGTAGGTCCGCAGCTCCTCGGGGAGGAGCGACTGCTCGGTGGTGAAGAGGTCGGAGGCGTTGACGACCAGGTCGGCGGGGATCCGCTCCGTGCCGTCGGGGCCCGTGAACTCGACACCGACGACCTCGGCGCCTCGGCGCCCGCCGCGGGGCGAGCGCGCGGTGAGGATCCGCGTCGCGGGCGAGGAGGTGCGGACGGTGACGCCCGCCTCCTCGGCGACGTCGGCGACCGCCTCGATCAGCTTCGTGAATCCGCCCATCGGGTAGAGCACGCCGTCGGCGAGGTCGAGGTGGCTCATCAGGTGGTACATGCTCGGCGCGGCGAACGGCGAGGAGCCGAGGAAGACGGCCGGGTAGCCGAGGATCTGGCGCAGCCGGTTGTCGGTGACCGCCGTCGCCGCGAACGTGTCGAGCGGCGTGAGCAGCAGGCGGCCGAGCCTCCCGGTCCGGCTGAGCACGTCGCGGCGCAGCAGCGGGAGGAAGGAGGAGAAGCTCGTGTAGAGGAAGCGGCGCTTGGCCATCTCGTAGGTGTCGCGCGCGGAGTCGAGGTACGCGCGCATCCGCTCGCCCGCTCCGGGCTCGATGCTCTCGAAGAGCGCGAGGTTGGACTCGAGGTCGGCGAGCACGTCGATCGGCTCGTCGACGCCCTCGCTGTAGACGCGGTAGCCGGGGTCGAGCGTGACGAGGTCGAGGCGCTCCTCGGCGCTGGTGCCCATCAGGCGGAAGAAGTGGTCGAACACCTCGGGCATCAGGTACCAGGAGGGACCGGTGTCGAAGCGGAAGCCCTCGTGCTCCCACGAGCCGGCGCGGCCGCCGACGGCCTCGCGCGCCTCCAGGAGGGTCACGTCGTAGCCGTCGCGCGCGAGCAGCGCGGCGGAGGCGAGCCCGCCGATCCCGCCGCCGATGACGACGGCGCGGTGCGGGCCGGTCCTCGAGCGGGTCGCGCGGACGGGGCCGGGGCCCAGGCGCGGGCCCAGCGTCGACACGGCCGCCTTCGCCGCGAGCGCCGCCTTGGCGGCCGTGGGCACGCTGACGCGGGCGCGGAGGAGCTCCTCGGCGGGCGTCGCGCGGATCCGGTCGGCCAGGGCGGCGAAGAGGGAGTGGGCGAGCAGGACCGCGCGCCGGCTCGAGCGCGGGAGCTCGGGCACGATGGCGGCGGCCTCGGCGAGGTCGTCGTCGAGGTCGGCGAGCAGCGAGGCCTTGTCGCGCTCGGAGAACGCGCGCGGGTCGATTCCGGGGAAGTAGCTGCGGCCGAGGCCGTCGACGTCGGCGGCGAGATCGCGGAGGAAGTTGACCTTCTGGAACGCGGCGCCCAGGCGGCGCGCTCCGGCCACGAGCCGCGCGCGGGCGGCCTCGGAGACGAGGCCCGCGTCCGGCGCCGCGAGGAACACGTGCAGGCACATCAGCCCGACGACCTCGGCGGAGCCGTAGACGTAGGCCTCGAAGGACTCGGGGGTGTGCTCGGTCTCGCGGAGGTCGGCGCGCATCGACGCGAAGAACGGCCGGGTGAGCTCGGTGCCGAATCCGGTCGCCCGCGCGGTCCGCGCGAAGGCGTGGATCACGAGGTTGGAGCTGTAGCCGGAGGCGAGCGCGCGCTCGGTCTCGGCCTCGAAGGCGTCGAGGGACTCCTCCACCGCGGCCCGGTCGAGACGGGCCTCCTCGGCGACGCCGTCGACGATCTCGTCGGCGACACGCACGAGGGCGTAGACGTCCTCCACCCGCTCGCGGACGCCCGGGGCGAGCAGGCGCGTGGCCAGCCCGAAGGAGGTGGAGTAGCGGCGGATCACCTGCGCGGACGACTCGTGCGCGACGCGGTCGTACAGTTCGCTCTGGCGGCTCATCGTGCCACCGTACGGGGGCTCGGCCGGGCGGAGCGCATCGTCGCGCGCATCCGCGCGTGGCGGGCAGCGCTCATCGGGTGCGCCCGACCACGCTGGCCACCAGCGGACGGACCTCGTTGCGGAACGCCTCCGACACCGCGGGGGTCTCCAGGGCCGCCCAGGCGCGGTCGGCGAACTGGTTCGCGAGCCCCTCGGCGTAGCTGCGGGCGCCGCACTCCTCGAGGATGCCGCGCACCTTCTCCGCGGTCTCCGGCGCGAGGTGCTCGTCGCCGATCAGCGCCTCGATGTCGGGCCAGCAGTCCGTGCCGGCCGCGTGGGCGATGAGGACGGTGCGCTTGCCCTCGCGGAGGTCGCCCAGCGTGGTCTTGCCGGTCTGACCCTCCGAGCCGAAGACGCCGAGCAGGTCGTCGACGATCTGGTAGGCGATGCCGATCCAGCGGCCGAACTCGCCGAGCGCGTCCACCGCGGCGTCCGAGGCCCCGGCGAGGATCGCTCCGGCCTGGAGCGGCGCCTCGAAGGAGTAGACGGCCGTCTTGAGGCGCTCCATCTCGAGCACCTCGTCGACCGAGGGCATGCCCGGCATGAGGGAGAAGTCCACATCGGCCAGCTCACCCGCGGCCGAGGCGAAGACGGCTTCGTCGAGCAGGGTGAGCAGGCGGGCGCGCACGCCGTCCGAAGCGCCGACGCCCTCGACGAGGCGGTGGGCGCCGGTGAGCGCGAGGTCTCCGGCGATCACGGCCACCGAGGTGCCGCGGTGCTCGGCGATCGGGATGGAGAGGCCTGCGGTCGTCGCCTCGTCGCGGTAGCTGCCCGAGACGTTCGGGCCGCCGCGGCGCACGAAGTCGCGGTCGATCACGTCGTCGTGCACGATCAGCGCGGTGTGCAGCAGCTCGAACGCCGCGCCGAGATGGGCGGCGGCCTCCGGATCCTGGCCGCCGTGGGCCTCGTACGCCGAGATCACCATCAGCGGGCGGAAGCGCTTGCCGCCGCGGGTGTTGGCCTCCAGCGTCTGCCAGAGGGTCAGGTAGCGGGGTCCGAGACGCACCGCCCGGGACCTCGCCAACGAGAAGAACCTGTCCAGGACGGCATCGACGTGCTCCTGCCTCAACCGGGACAGAACCACGGGGTCGCGCGTATCCACGTGGGAAGGCTAACAAAGGGGAGAACCCGAACGATAAGCCGGCTGATGTGTTGCGGCGTGCTTGACTTGCGGGTATGACTTCGCCAGCCGCCACTGTGCAGACGGACCGGATCGAGCAGGTGGTCCTCCTCGACGAGGCCGGGAACGCCGTGGGAGTCGCCGACAAGGCGACCGTGCACGACACGGCCACTCCCCTGCACCTCGCGTTCTCCTGCCACGTCTTCTCCCCGGACGGCGCGCTGCTCGTGACCCGCCGCGCGCTGGAGAAGCGCACCTGGCCGGGCGTCTGGACCAACTCCTTCTGCGGGCATCCCGCCCCGGGCGAGCGGATCGAGGACGCCGTCGTCCGCCGGGCCGAGCGCGAGCTCGGCGCCCGACTGGCCACGCTGGAGGTCGCCCTGCCGGACTTCCGCTACCGCGCGGTCGACGCGTCCGGCGTCGTCGAGAACGAGATCTGCCCCGTCTACACGGCGACGCTGTCGAGCCGCGACGCCCTCGATCCGCGCCTCGACGAGGTCATGGACTACGAGTGGGTCGACGCCGAGGCGACGCTCGCCGCCGTCCGCTCGACGCCGTGGGCGTTCTCCCCCTGGCTCGTGCTGCAGCTCCCCCGCCTGCTCGGCTGACCCCCGCGCCCGGATCCCTCCCCGCGAGATGCCACTTCGGTACGCGTTCACCGGCGTGTCGCGTACCGAAGTGGCATCTCGCGGAGGGCGTCAGTCCGAGTAGACGTCCGTGCGGTGGAAGTTGAGCGCCGAGCGCGACGCGGTCGGGCCGCGCTGGCCCTGGTACCGCGAGCTGTACTCCGCCGAGCCGTAGGGCTTCTCGGCGGGCGAGCTGAGGCGGAAGAAGCACATCTGGCCGATCTTCATCCCCGGCCAGAGCGTGATGGGGAGCGTCGCGACGTTGCTGAGCTCGAGGGTGACGTGGCCGGTGAAGCCCGGATCGATGAACCCGGCGGTCGAGTGGGTCAGCAGCCCGAGCCGCCCGAGCGAGCTCTTGCCCTCGAGTCGCGCAGCGATGTCGTCCGGCAGCGACACCTCCTCGTAGGTCGAGCCGAGCACGAACTCTCCCGGGTGGAGGATGAACGGCTCGCCCTGCGGCGTCTCGACCAGGCGGGTCAGCTCGGGCTGGTCCTCGGCCGGATCGATGTACGGGTAGCGGTGGTTGTCGAACAGCCGGAAGAAGCGGTCGAGGCGCACATCGACGGACGACGGCTGCAGCATCGACGGATCGTGCGGGGCGAGCCCCACGCGGCCGGAGGCGAGTTCGAGCGAGATGTCGCGGTCGGAGAGGAGCACGCTGCGATCCTAGAGCGTGGCGCGACCCCGGGGCGTGGGCCGGTCGCGGGCCTTGCTACGATGTCCTGGTGCGCCCGAGCGGCGCCGCGCGAGTGTAGTTCAATGGTAGAACTTCTGCTTCCCAAGCAGATGGCGCGGGTTCGATTCCCGTCACTCGCTCTCCTCCCCCTCGCCCGCGACCGGTCCTCCGTCCGAGGCGAGCGGCTCCTCCTCCAGCGCTGCAGCGGCGTCCGTCAGCCCAGCGGCGTCCGGTCAGCCCAGCAGCGTCCGGTCAGCCCAGCAGCGGCAGCCGACCGACCATCTTGTCGATCCGGTTCCTCGGCCCCACCAGGCTGACCGCGAGGTACTGCAGCTCGTCGGAGCCGCTCGCCGCCACCGCCTCCCTGTACTCGTCGTACACGCGGGTGGCCTGCGCCGAGGCGGGCATGTCGGCGACGAACGTCCCCTCGTGCGCCTCGGCCTTCGCCCGGATCGCGAGCAGAGCGGCCGCGTCGGCGGCGAGGACCGTGCAGCCGGCCCACGGCAGACCGGGATGCAGCGATCCGGAGGCGTCGGCGGGGCTCGGTCCGAGCAGTCCCGCGACGTGCGCGGCCGTCGCGGCGCCCACGCAGATCGCGGCGTTCACGGCGCGGCCGGCCGGGAGGGACTCGTCGACGACGACCACCCACTTGAGGCGGGCCGAGCGGGTGGGCGCGGCGGTGTCGATCTCGTCGGGGTGGAAGCCGACGGCGTCGGGGACGGGGACGGGGACGGTCATGCTGCTCCTCGGTTCGTGCGAAGTGACGTCACGAACAGTAGGCAGTCGAGATCGCCTGCGGCAGGATCTCCGTATGAACGACCAGCAGAACGGCCCAGGAGCGGCACTCGACGAACTCGACGTCCGGATCCTGCACATCCTGCAGTCGGATGCACGGATCACGAACCGGGACCTCGCAGCCGCCGTGCACGTCTCGCCGACCACCGCCCTCGACCGCACGAGGAGCCTCCGGCGCCGCGGCGTCATCACCGGCGCGACGCTCACTCTCGACTTCGCCGCCCTCGGGCGCGGCGTGCAGGCGCTGATCGCGGTCCGCATCCGTCCGCCGTCGCGGGAGATCATCGAGGCCTTCCGCGACTGGGTCGCCGGCCTCGACGAGACGGTCGGCGTGTTCGTCACCTCCGGCTCGGAGGACTTCATCATCCACGTCGCCGTCCGCGACAACCAGGACCTCTACGCCTTCGTCATCGACGAGCTGACCCAGCGCCGCGAGGTCGCCGACGTGCGCACCTCGGTCGTCTACGAGCACCTGCGCGAGCAGGTCGTCCTGCCGCTGGAGCCGCACGGCCGCGCGGAGCGGTGAGGCGCCCGAGCGGCGTTCCGACGCGACACGCCGGGCGGATCCGCGGCAGCGCGCGGGATCGGGGGACGCAGAGGGCAGGGTGGAGGGGTGACAGAGCTCGTCCAGATCCCGTCGCCGGGCGTCGCCCTCGAGTACGGGCACCCCGGCCGGCCCGTGGTGGTCGTGCTGCACGACGTGTTCGGGCGCCTTCCGTGGCTGGAGCCGTTCGCTGAGGCCGTGGCGAAGCACGGCTACCACGTGCTCGTGCCGGACCTCTACGACGGCTGGGCCACGCTCGCCCCGGAGGACGCGCGAGACCTCGCCGCGATGGCCGCGCAGGACCGCACCCTCGCCGCCGTCGCCGAGGCGGTCGGCACCGGAGTCGCGGCCGGGGCCCCGCGCAGCGCCGTCATCGGCTTCGGCTTCGGCGGCCGCCTCGGGCTGCTCGCCGCGGGCACCGGGCTCGTGGACGCGGTCGTCGCGTACTACGCCACCCTCGGCGCCCAGGAGCACGTGCTGGTGCCGTGCCCGACCCTCCTGCACTACGCGCAGAGCGACGAGTGGCCCGCGGGCGACGACCCGGAGTCGTTCGTCGGACGGCTGAAGGAGTCGGGGACGCCGGTCACGGCGCACACCTACCCGGACACGCAGCGGCACTTCGCGAACGGCAACCTGCGCGACGCGGTGAGCCCCGCCTCCGCGGCGCTCGCCTACGCGCGGACGCTCTCGTTCCTCAATCCGCAGCTCATCGACACCTGAGCGCTCAGCCCTGCACGTCGTGCAGGTGGTGCTGGACGTCGTGCAGGTAGTACCGGGCGATCGTGTCGACCGTGAAGGCCGCGCCGTCGCTGCGGCGACCGCGGCGCTGCCACTGGGCGCCGGCGACGGAGTCGAACACCTCGGCGATGCGCTCGGCCGACTCGACCAGCTCGCGGCCGACCGTGGCCGGGTCCTGCTGGTCGTAGCGCTCCTCCACGGCGGTGACGTCCTGGTCCCAGTTGGGGTAGAGCGGGTCGTCGCCGGCGAGCATCAGCTGCACGCGGGTGCGGTAGATGCGGTGCACATCGCGCACGTGCGCGGCGTACTCGAGCGGCGACCAGGTCTCGTCGTCGGGCCGGCCCGCCGCGTCGTCGCGGTCGAGCACGTAGGGCCACGCGGCGGCGTTCTCGCGGATGAGCTCGGCGACCTCGTCGGCGTCGACGAGCGAGGCGTCGAAACCGCACTCGAGGCAGGGGCGCTCGAGGACCCAGGTCCAGTCCTTGGTGTCGGGAGTGATCGGCATGGCACCAGAGTAGGGCGCCGCCGGGTCAGCAGCGCGTCGGGGTGCCCTGCACGGCGCCGCGCTCGCCGTCGGCCGTCCACGGGAGCTCGGGCAGGCCCTCGGCTCCCGAAGCGGCTCCCTGCTCGACGGCAATGGCTGCCAGGGTGCGGGCGACCGTCGCGGCGAAGTCGCCGCCGGGCGTCGAGCTGTTGATCGAGACGGCCACGGTCAGGCCCGAGACCGGGTCGGAGTAGGCCGCGGTGACGAAGCCGGGCGCGAGGCCCGAGAAGCCGCGGAGGGGTCCCGCCTCGTGCCCGCCGAGCCCGGCGCGGAGGTAGTCGGCGCGGCCCTGGCCCTGGACGACCGGGTCCTGCCACATCGCGTCGCCCGCGGGATCGGTCGCGAGGCCCGTCGCCAGCCGCCGGAGGTCCTCGAGATCGGTCAGCGCTCCGCCCGCGGCGCCGAGGGCGGACGGGGACGCGGCGGTGACGTCGAGGCGCACGTCGCAGCGCTTCTCCCCGGTCGCCGGGTCCAGCGCGACCGCGTAGCCGCGGGGGGACGGAGCGGGCAGGTCGACCTCGGAGGCGCCGGGCAGCTCCGTGCTGCGCAGCCCGTACCGCGGCACCACGTACTGGTCGTAGAGCTCCCCGATGCTCCGACCGGTCACCTGCGTCGCGACGATGCCGGCGAGCAGCGGACCGGTGGCGGAGTCGGACCACGCCGCTCCGGGCTCGGCCGAGGCGCCGCGCACCTGGGCGGCGGCGAGCAGCTCGAGCGTCGGCCACTGCCGCGGAGGGTTCTGGAGCACG
Organism: Rathayibacter sp. AY1B5; assembly: GCF_002932795.1. Lineage (NCBI taxonomy): Bacteria > Bacillati > Actinomycetota > Actinomycetes > Micrococcales > Microbacteriaceae > Rathayibacter > Rathayibacter sp. AY1B5. The sequence goes on along the minus strand of NZ_PSWM01000009.1, from coordinate 51,942 downwards.
GTCGGCCAGAGGGCCGAGCGGAAGTCGGCCAGGCCGGAGGTGTGCGCGCAGAGCTCGCGCAGGGTGAGCCCGTCGATGCCGGGCAGGGAGCGGAGCGTCTCGCCGACGTCGGCGTCGAGGTCGACCCGGCCGGAGTCGGCGAGGGCGAGGACCACGTCGCAGGTCATCGCCTCGGTGCCGCCGGTGCCGAGCCGCAGGTGCGCGTCGGTGGTGAGGGCGGTGGTGCGCTCGTCCGACTCCCAGCCGACCGCGCCCTCCCAGCTGCCGCCCCACGGCGACCAGACTCCGGCGACCGCTCCGGTCGCGCCGGCGACGCCGACCGTCTCGTCGAGGAACCCCGTCAGCGCGGAGGCGAGCTCCTCCGGTGCTGCCTGCGCGGGCGCCTCCGCCACCCGCGAGGCGGCGGCGGGCGTGCAGCCGGCCAGTGCGAGCACGAGGACCGGGACGACGAGCAGTCCCGTCCGCGTCCGTCTGCGAGATCCCATGCCGTGCGACTCCCCCGTCGTCTGCGAACGGCACCACTGTACGGGGGCGCTGTCCGGCCGGAGAGGGCCGCTGAGCGCCCGATCGCGATTCGTGTCCTGACCGTGACCGGCGGAGTCCACCCCGTTCCCAAACCGGCAGGCGCCGGGTTACGAAGAGAGGGAGTACAGCGCAGAGGCGCTGCTCGAAGGAGGTAGGAGACCATGCGCAGATCCCCCAATCGTCTGCTGGCGACTCTCTTCGGAGCCGTCTACGTCGTCGTCGGGCTCCTCGGCTTCGTCGTCACCGGAGGCGTGCAGTTCCTCTCGACCGAAGGCGGGCTCCTGCTCGGGATCTTCGAGGTGAACCCGCTGCACAACATCGCCCACCTGCTCATCGGAGGCGCGCTGCTGATCGCGGGCCTGTCGACCGCCGCCGCGGCGAAGACCGTCAACGTGACCGTCGGAGCGGTGTACCTGCTCCTGGGCATCGTCGGCTTCTTCCTGGTCGACACCGCCGTGAACGTGCTGGCGCTGAACACCGCCGACCACTTCCTGCACCTGGCCAGCGCGCTGGTGCTCCTGGGAGTCGGGCTCGGCACCGAGAAGACGGCGAGGACGCGCACCGCCGCGACCGCCTGACCCGGGCGGCACCCGCCGCCCCCCTCTACTCCGTCCGCCGTGGGCCCGCCGTTTTCCGCGGCGGACGGACTGCACGGCCCCGGACGACACGATGCGGTGTGTCGATCCGGGGCCTCCTCTTCTTCCCCGAACCAGCGAAGGAGCCGCCATGACCACCGTGGCCCGCTGCAACGCCGCTTTCGCCGGACTCGGCGCCGGGCTCGTCCACCTCTCGCTCGCCGCCGGCGGGGAGGGCGTGCAGGCTCCGGTGATCGGTGTCCTCGGCGCCGTCGAGATCCTCTGGGCGGTCCTCGTCCTGGCGCGCGGCCGGATCGTCGCGGCGCGCACGTCGCTGGTCGTGGCGGTCGCCTCCCTGGCGGCGTTCGCGCTCGCTCTGGCACTGGGCGCACTCGCCGAGCCCCTGCCCGCACTGGCCGCCGCGGTCCTCCAGCTGATCGCGGTCGCTGTGGTGGCCGTCTCGCTCCGCTCTCCTCGCGCGGAGGAGAAGGCCGTCTCGCCGTCGCGCGCGCTCGTCGGGCTCCTGGCCGGAGCGCTCACCGTCTCGGCCCTCGCCACCCCCGCCATGGCCGCCTCCTCGGGCGGCTCGGGCGACATGGGCGGGATGATGCACTCGGTCGTCGACGGCGGACACGGGCACTGACGCCCTCTGGTCCCGGCGACTCCGCTCGGCTAAGGTAAGGCCAACCTAAGCAGCGAGGGAGGCCACCGTGTCGAACGTCATCCCGTTCTCCGAGGCCCTGCGCCTGCGCATCGGGCAGTCCGGCGCGGACGACGAGGGCGCCGCCTTCATGACCTCGCTGATGACCGGCTCCGGCAGCCGCGACGACTACATCGCGCTCGTCTCGCAGCACTACTTCGTCTACGAGGCCCTCGAGGCCGTAGCGGAGGACATGGCCGGCGATCCGGTCGCGGAGCCGTTCCTCTCGGCCAAGCTCACCCGGCTCCCCGCGATCGCGGAGGACCTGCGCTTCCTCGTCGGCGAGGACTGGCGCGAGCGCATCCGCCCGCTGCCCTCGACCAGCGCCTACGTCGACCGCATCCGCACCGTGGCCTCGGGCTGGAGCGGCGGCTTCGTCGCCCACCACTACACGCGCTACCTCGGCGACCTCTCCGGCTGCGCGATCGTGCGCGGGCTGCTGCAGCGGCGGTTCGGCTTCGAGACCAACGGCGTCGGCTTCTTCCTCTTCGGCGAGATCGCCGCGCCGTCGACCTTCCGCGCCACCTACCGCGAGCAGCTCGACGCCGCGGGCTGGGACGAGGAGGAGCGCGAGCGGGTCATCGCGGAGGTCGCGGAGGCGTACCGGCTGACGACGGAGCTGTTCCGCGATCTCGCCCGGACCCGCGCGGCGGCCTGAGGCCCCTGCTCCGACGTCCTCCGCCGGGCGTCAATCCGCCGACGCCTCCGCGACAGCCGCCGGCTCCGCCCGCCGCTCGGACATGAACCGCAGCACGTCCTTGTCGACGATGATGTCGCTCGGCCGGAGCGGCCGGGTCAGGTAGAGGCCCTCGAGGCTCGTGATGCGGCTGAGCGCCACGTAGGTCTGCCCGGGCGCGAACGCGCGCTGCCCGAGATCGACCACGGCCGAGTCGTAGGTCTTGCCCTGCGACTTGTGGATCGTGACCGCCCAGGCCAGCCGCAGCGGGAACTGCGCGAACTCGGCGACGATCTCGCGGGTCAGCTTCTTCGTCGCGGCGGAGTAGGAGTAGCGGTAGCGCTCCCAGGTCGCCGGCTCGACCTCGTGGACCTCGCCGTCGACCTCGACCCACACCGTCCCCGCGACCTTCGTCACGCGGCCGATCGTGCCGTTCACCCAGCGCTGCTCGGAGTCGTTGCGCAGGAACATCACGTGCGCGCCGATCTTGAGCTCGAGGTTCTGGTCCGCCGGATACGCGCGCCCGCCGAAGTCGCCGCTGATCTCGGCCGAGGCGGTCTTCAGCGGGCCCTTCAGCCGCGCCAGCGCCGCCTGGTTGATGCGGTTGACCGTGTCGTTGCGGGTCGCGAGCGTGATCGCGTCGTCGGCCGGCGGCGTCCGCGCGCCCGCCGCGTTCAGCACGTCGGCGATCTCCTTCGTCACCATGCCGAAGCGGACCGCGTTGAGCATCCACTTGAAGCGCTCGTCGCTCTGCCGGTGGATCCGGCCGAGCTCGACGATCCGCAGCGGCGCCTCCTGCCAGACGAGGGCGTCGAAGAACCACAGCGAGCGGTAGCGGTCGGCGAAGTAGGCGCGCTCCTCCGGATCGCCGGGGACGGGCGCGAGCTGGAACGGGTCGCCGAAGAGGACGACCTGCACGCCCCCGAACGGCTCGGAGCGCCGCTGCCGCGCCTGCCGGAGGCTGCGGTCGATCCCGTCGAGCAGGTCGGCGTTCACCATCGAGATCTCGTCGATGACGAGCGTGTCGATGGTGTTGAGGAGCTTGCGCAGCTCGGGCGGCTGGTCGAGGTCGGAGTCGGCGATGACGCCGATCGGCAGCCGGAACAACGAGTGGATGGTCTGGCCGCCGACGTTCAGGGCCGCGACCCCGGTGGGGGCGCAGATGACGATCTGCTTGTCGGTGTTCCAGCTCAGGTGGTTGAGCAGGGTGGACTTGCCCGTGCCCGCGCGACCCGTGACGAACAGGTGCTCGCGCGTGTTCTCGATGAGGTCGAAGACCCGCTGCTGCTCGTCGGAGAGGGTCGGCTGAGTCACCGCTCCACTGTACCCAGCGGAGACAGGCGCCCCGCCTCCTCCCCCGTCACCGCCGGCAGGAGCAACGGTGACGGAGGCCTGGGGAGGAGGCTCTGCGACCGGCTCACACGTCTCGGACGCGGGTGACCAGGAGGGCGGGCACGACGGCCGCGGCGACCCAGGCCAGCGAGGCCAGGACGGCGGTGCCGACGCCGACGCCGGTGCCGGACTCGTCCGGCAGGCGGGAGAGCGTCGACCCCAGGCTCGAGAGGAGATAGGCGGACGCATCGGTGATCCACTGCGCGTCGAGGAGCGAGCCCGCCAGCGAGACGACGATCGGGAGCACGAAGAGGACCCCGACGGCGGTGCCGATCGCCGCCGCGGAGCTGCGCAGCAGCGCGCCCAGCCCGACGGCGAAGGCCCCGACGACGGCGAGGTGGAACGCGCCGCCGACGAGTGCGCCGAGGACCTCGCCGTCGACCACCGGCGCCGCTCCCCTGCCCGCCAGCCCGGAGGCGATCAGGGCGAACGACCCGCCCGTGGTGATCAGGCCGAGCACGAAGGCGACGAGGGCCACCATCGCCGTGCGGGCGAGCAGCGAGGGTAGACGGCGTGGGACGGCGGTGTAGGTCGACCGGATCATCCCGGTCGTGTACTCCCCTCCGATCGAGAGGGCGCCGAGGACCGCGACGACGAGGCCGACCAGCTGCAGGTGCACGGTGGCGGCGGCGACCGCCAGCTGAGTCGCCCCCTCGGCGGATCCGACACCGTCGAGGGTCCCCCCGAGGATCGCCGCGAGACCGAGGGCGAGGAGGACCGAGACGCCGAGCGACCACCAGGTGGAGCGGACGGTCGCCAGCTTGAGCGCCTCCGAGGCGACGACTCCCCCGGCTCGGAGCCGGACGCCGTCGAGAGTGGAAGGACGGGGTGCGGTGCTCTGAGCGGTCATCGGACGGCTCCTTCCGTGGCGGAGGCGGTCGCGGTGGCGTACTCGACGGCGTCCGCCGTCATCGCGGTGTAGGCGTCCTCGAGCGAGCGGGTCAGCGGTGTGAGGGCGTGCAGGACGATGCCGCCGCGCAGCGACAGCTCGCCGATCGCGGAGGCGTCGAGTCCCTCCACCTCGAGCCCGCCCTCGGTGCGGGCCACCCGGGCGCCGCCTCCGGCGAGCAGCTCGGCCAGGCGGTCGGCCTCGGGGCTCGCGACGCGCACCCGGGGGCGCGCCTCCGCGAGGAAGTCGGCGAGGGGGGCGTCCGCGAGGATGCGGCCCCGGCCGAGGACGATGATGTGATCCGCCGTCTGCGCCATCTCGCTCATCAGGTGCGAGGACAGCAGGACGCAGCGGCCCTCCGCCGCCTGGCCCCGCACGAAGTCGCGGACCCAGCGCACCCCCTCGGGGTCGAGCCCGTTGACCGGCTCGTCGAGCAGGAGCGTCCGGGGGTCGCCCAGCAGGGCCGTCGCGATGCCGACCCGCTGGCCCATCCCGAGCGAGAAGCCGCCCACGCGCTTGCGGGCGACGCTCTGCAGCCCGACGAGCTCGATCACCTCCTCCACGCGTGCGCGCGGGATGCGGTGGGTCGCGGCGATGACGCGGAGGTGGTCGCGGACCGACCGCCCCCGGTGCGCCGCCTTCGCGTCGAGCAGGGCGCCGACCTCGCGCAGCGGAGCCGAGTGCTCGGCGTAGGGCCGGCCGTTGACGCGGACCGAGCCCGACGTCGGCCGGTCCAGCCCGACGATCATCCGCATGGTCGTCGACTTGCCGGCCCCGTTCGGGCCCAGGAAGCCCGTCACCCGTCCGGGCTCGACGGTGAAGTCGATCGCGTCCACCGCCGTCTTGGCGCCGAACCTCTTGGTCAGTCCTCGTGCCTCGATCATGAGGCCCCCTTCGCTCGTCCGAGCCGCCCGGCGCGGCCTCGGAGGAGGGCCCGGCCCAGCGGCGCGGCCAGTCTAGGAACGAAGGCGCCGTCGGCGTCGGACGTGGCGCGAGATGCGGGGGTGCGCCCACCCGCATCGGGGGGCTGGCCCCCGTACCCCGGGGCGTCAGCCGCGCTTCTGCAGGGCGGCCAGGCGGTCGTTGTAGGCCGTGAGCTCGGCCTCTCCGGTGCGGTCGGCCTGACGGTCGCGGCGCTTGGTCTCGCGGGCGTCGGAGCGGCTCCACATCATCGCCACGACGATCGCGAGCGCGAGGGTGGGGATCTCGCCGATGCTCCACGCGATGCCGCCGGCCGCCTGCTGATCGGCGAGCGCGGAGGTACCCCAGCCCATCGCCCCGTACCAGTCGGCGAGGAGCAGCCCCTCCCCCGTCATCAGCGCGAGGCCGAAGAAGGCGTGGAACGCCATCGTGCCCAGCAGCAGCAGGAGGCGCATCGCGTAGGGCACGCGGTGCACGCTCGGGTCCACTCCGATCAGCACGCTGACGAACAGGTACCCGGTGATGAGGAAGTGGACGATCATCCACTCGTGGCCGATGTGGTCCGTGGTGGCCCAGCGGAACAGCGGGGAGTAGTAGAAGCCCCAGAGCGACCCGACGAACAGCAGCGCGGCCACGATCGGGTGCGAGATCGCGGTGGCGAAGCGCGAGTGCACGGCGAGCAGCACCCACTCGCGGGCGCCGCGGGAGCCGTCGGTGCGGCGGGCGGCGGCGCGGGCGATCAGCGTGACCGGTGCCGCCGGGACGAGCAGCAGCGGCACCGCCATCGTGAGGACCATGTGCGAGAGCATGTGGGCGCTGAACAGGTACTTCTCGTACGCGTTCACTCCGCCGTTCGTGATGTAGGCCAGGAGGAGCATGCCCGCGATCCAGAGGATCGTGCGGTGCAGGGGCCAGCGGTCGCCGCGGCGGTGCAGGCGCACCACTCCGGCGACGTAGAACGCGATGGCGAAGGAGCAGACCAGGAGCCAGACCAGGTCGATGTTCCAGAGCGTGAGGAAGTTCATCGCGCTCGCGGGCGGCGGCAGGGGCTCGCCCGTCAGCAGCTGGGCCGGGGTCGGATCCGTCAGCTGGCTCGCGGCGATCTGGTCGACCGGGGTCGCGGTGCGCGCGAGCGCCGCGGCGACTCCGGAGGCGATCCCCATGAAGGCGATCTCGGCGCCCACGAGCCACCAGAAGCTGCGGCCGCCGACGCCGCCCGCCTTCCGCATCCGATCGATGAGGTAGCGGCGCTGCAGCACGCCGAACAGGCCCAGCGCGACCAGGGCCGCGACCTTGACCAGCACGAGGATCCCGTAGCCGGTGAGCAGGTTGTCGAGGGTGGCGAGCCGGAGCTCGGCGCTGACGTAGCCGGACGCCGCGACCACGACGAAGCTCACGAGCGCGAGGCTGGAGTAGCGCTCGATCACGGGCAGCAGGCGGGAGCCGCCGAGCAGGGGCCGCAACGCGATGACGGTGATGAGGCCGCCCAGCCAGATCGCCGCGAAGACGAGGTGCAGGCCCAGCGCCGTGACGGCGGCGTCGTGCCCGCTCGCTCCCGCCGCGTGCCCCTGCTGCGCCATGGGCAGCAGCGTGAGCAGGGCCAGGCCCGTGACGAAGACGAGCGCGGTCTGGTTGCGGACGGCGAAGCAGAGGACGGTGACGACGGCCGCGAGCAGGGTCGTGATGAGCCAGGCCTGGCCGACCTCGATGCTGCCGATGAAGTAGCTGAGCTTGGTGCCGAAGTCGCGGTCGAGGCTCAGGGGCGTCTGCGTGACGTTGAGGAAGGTGAGGAACCCGGTCACCGCGCTGGCCGCCGCGAAGAAGGCGGCGCTGGCGGCCGCAACGTCGAGGGCGATCGAGAACTCGGTGCGCGGCTCGGGCGCGGCCTCGGCGACCGCGGTGCGCGCGGGGGCGACCGCGGTGCGCGTCGATCCGGCGCGGGACGAGGACTGGCCACCGCGCGAGGAGGCGTGGCCGGCGCGCGAGGAGGCGTGCGCGGTCGACGCGCGGGACGACGACCGGGCGTCGCGCGCGGCGGCGGCGCGGGGGCTCAGCGCGAACAGCGTCAGCACGAGCGAGCCGATCATGCCCGCGGCGCCGAGATTGACGGCGAGCTTGGCGATGGGGAGGCCGTAGCGGACCACGGGGCCGGGATCGTTCAGCAGCGGAGCCGCGGCTCCCCCGCCGAAGGCCAGGGCCGCGAGGAGGGCGACGAGCGCTGCGGCGACGAGCACGAGCGCAGGGCCGACGATCCGGACGGTTCGATTCACCGCTCCAGCCTACGTTCCGCGGCTGATCGGGAGCCGCGTCCGCGGACGACGACGGCCCCGGCGCATGCCGGGGCCGTGTCGGAGGGCGCGACTACTTCGCGGCGGCCTTGAGCTTGGTGCCCGCGGAGACCTTGACCGAGTGGCCGGCGGCGATCTGGATGGTCTCGCCGGTCTGCGGGTTGCGGCCGGTGCGCGCGGCGCGGGAGGTGCGCTCGACGGCGATCCAGCCGGGGATGGTGACCTTCACGTCGTTCGACACGGAGTCGGCGAGGGTGGTGAAGAGCGAGTCGAGGACGCCGTTGACGGCGGCCTGGCTCTGGCCGGAGTCGGCGGCGATCTTCGCGACGAGCTCGGTGCGGTTGAGCGACTTGTCAGCCATGGAGTGTCCTCCCAGGACGTTCTCGCTGTCGGAACAGCTGGTTTCGATGGATCGTCCTCGGCCGGGGACGGACGTCCTCAACCGGTCGGACCGTCGGTAACCTACCAGCCCCGCCCCGGATCTCCGGCGATTCCGACCTCGAGACGCCCGGAACGACGCCGATCGCGCCGGTCGGTCCCTCCACAGGAGGCGCTCGGCGCCCCTCGTCCACCGATCCGCCGATCGCCTCTCCGCGGGGCCCACCGCCTGACGAGGATCGGCGCATGACGACGACGGCATTCCTTCCTCCACCCGCTCCGGCCGGCTCGGGCCTCCCCCGCCCGCCGCGGCTGCACCCTTCCGCCCGTCGACCGTACGAGCCCGGGCTCGCGGCGCTCGCGCTGGGCCTGCTCGCGCTCGCGTCCTCCGTGCATCCGCTCTGGGCGCTCCCCGCGGTCGCCGTGGCGGTCGTCGCGGTGACCGCGTCCGTGCGGGCGCTGCGGTGGTCGGGCGAGCGGAGGAGCGCGGTGGCCGGGCTCGCCTGCGCGGCCCTCGCGCTGCTCGTCTGCTCCGTCACGGCACCCGCCTCCGTGCGGGCGGGCCTCGCCGTGCTGGCCTGGATCGCCTCCCTGCGGCCCGGCCCGTGAGCGGGCGCGGCTCCGGTCCAGCCCGCCTCGCTACAGTGACGGCGGCCCGCGCCCGAGCGGGCCGGGAGGACGGCCACGATGGCTCAGACGGACGGTTGGATCTCGACGGCGATCTGGTGGCACGTCTACCCGCTCGGCTTCACCGGCGCCGAGGCGAGCGCCTCGGAGGGTCCGGGTCCGGACGACGAGCCGCAGCACCGCCTCCGCGCCCTGCTGCCCTGGCTCGACGACCTGCTGGCGCTGGGCTGCAACGGGCTGCTGCTCGGGCCGGTCTTCGCCTCCTCCACTCACGGCTACGACACGGTCGACCACTTCCGGGTCGATCCGCGCCTCGGCGACGAGGCCGACCTCGACGCGCTGATCGCCGCGTGCCGCGAGCGCGGGATCCGCGTTCTGCTCGACGGCGTCTTCAACCACGTGGGACGGGAGCACCCCTGGTGGCGTGCCGCGGTCGCGGCCGGCGAGGGCTCCTCCGAGGCGGCGCGCTTCTCCCGCAGCGAGCGGTCGCAGGAGGTCGACGGTCTCCGCGTCGACGTGTTCGAGGGCCACGACGCCCTGGTCGAGCTCGACAACGGGAACCCCGAGGTCGCGGAGCAGGTGTCCTCCGTGCTCGCGCACTGGCTCGAGCGGGGCATCGACGGCTGGAGGCTCGACGCGGCGTACGCGGTCGCGCCGGCGGCCTGGCACGCAGCGATCGACCCCGTGCGCCGGCGCTTCCCCGACGCGTGGTTCGTCGGCGAGGTCATCCACGGCGACTACTCCGGCTACGTGCGGGAGTCGGGGCTCGACTCGGTCACGCAGTACGAGCTCTGGAAGGCCGTCCGCAACTCCCTCGAGGAGGCGAACCTCTTCGAGCTGGCCTGGTCGCTGAAGCGCCACGACGAGTTCGTCCGCGAGTTCCTGCCCCTGACCTTCCTCGGCAACCACGACGTGACCCGGATCGCCAGCGCGATCAGCGACGAGCGCCACCACGGCCACGCCACGGCGATCCTCGGCTTCGTCGCCGGCGTGCCGAGCATCTACTCCGGTGACGAGCGGGGCCTGCGCGGCGTCAAAGAGGAGCGGATCGGCGGCGACGACGCGATCCGCCCCGAGTTCCCGGCCGATCCCGCCGAGTGGCCGGGCGGCGAGGCGTACCGGGCCCACCAGGAGGTCATCGCGTTCCGCCGACGGAATCCGTGGCTGGTCGGCGCGAGCACCCGCACGGTCGACCTCTCCAACACCGCCGTGCTGCTCGTGGCGGAGGGCCAGGAGGGACGCACCGCGCGGCTCGCGCTGAACCTCGGCGACGAGACGGCGACCGTCGGCGGCGTCAAGGTCGCTCCCCACTCCTGGTCGCTGCACGACTGACCCGGCGCCCAGGCGGCAGGTCAGTGCTCGACGGAGCATCGACCTCCGGGAGCCGGTCCTCTACGCTCGGGCGCATGCCGAGACCTGCACGAGGACCCTCCGACGGGCGAGCCGACTCGATCGACGACGCCGGGATGCCGGCGTCCGGACTGGAGCAGGCGTTCGCCGCCCCCGTCGACCCGGAGAGCGACCCCGGACCGGGCGAGAGGAGCGGCCTCTCGAGCCGCATCGCCCAGGAGCTGCTCGAGGACGGCTTCGGCCTCGACGCGAGCGACGAGGAGACTCCGTCCCGAGCGGTCGAGATCGACGACCCCGCCCGCGCCGTCGGCGACGATCCCGCCCACCCCGTGCACGGCTCGATGTCCGGCGAGTTCGAGCGCCGCTGAGCCCGGCCGCCCGCCGTCGGTCGGCCGTCGTCACCCCGGCGGTGCCGCGCCGCCCGCCGCCGGAGCCGGGTCCGGATCGGCCGCCTGCAGCTCGGCGAGGAATCCGGGACGGAGCACGCGCGCCTCGATCGACGAGGCTCCCGAGGTCCAGCCGTCGCCGAGCGGACGCCCGGGCGTGAGCAGCACGTGTCCCGGCGTCCCCGCTCGGCCGAGCACGGCGGCGACGCGGCCCTCCGGATCGTAGAGGGCGTGGTCGACGAGCGGTCCGTAGACGGCGTGCACCGCGAAGTCCTCACGGCGGCCGAGGAGGACGGGCAGCAGCTCCTCGCCCGGGCGCAGGCCGTGGGGCCACCAGCGGAAGCGCTCGACGAGCTCGTGGCAGGAGGCGCACGAGGGCGAGAAGAAGACGAGGTGCGTCGCCGGGCGGGACAGCTCCTCGAGCGTCAGGAGCTCGCCGGCCACCGTGACGAACGCGAGGTCGGCGGCCGAGACGTCGCCCTCGGGCGCGGGCCCCGGCGCGGACCCCCGGTCGGCTGCGGAGAAGCGGGCGGCCGCCCGGACGCGAGCGGCCGTCGACGCCGCACGGCGGTCGCGCACCAGCGCGAGCGAGACCGCGGCGAGCGCGGCGGCGAGGCCTGACGCCGCCGCCGAGGCCCCGCCGCCGCCGAGCAGCGCGGCCGGAGCGAGCCCGCCGAGCGCCCCGGCGACCGCCAGCACGAGCAGCACCGCGTTCCTCGCGACGGTGCGTCCGGTCATCCGCGCCGAGCCCAGGCCGCCGAAGCACTCGCAGTCGACGTCCTCCCTGGCGCGGACCGCGCGGACGGCGACGACGAGGAACACGGCGTCGAGGAGCGCCACCGGCACGAGGGCGGCACGGTGCAGCGGAGCGGGCGCCAGCACCACTGCGGCGCCCAGCGCGATCTCGACGACGGGGAAGGCGGCCGCGAACCAGCCGCGGCGCCGGAGGAGGGGCGGGACCCCGAGCGCCTCGAGGCTCACCCGGAACCGCTCCGTGCGGCCCAGCTTCAGGGCACCGCTGACGACGAGCACCGCGCCCGCGCACCACGCGGCGATCGCGAGAACCGCCTCCACCATCCGTCGCCTCCTCGCTCGGCACCGACCCGCGCGACGCTACCGGCGAGGACGGGCCTCCCGCGGCCGAGGCGGGGAACGGGACGGAGACGGCGCGAACGGGCGCCTTCCGCCCGCCCGACGAGCCGCTGCCGACGCATCCGGCGCGCCGATCCGTCCAGGCGTGGCGCTCCCGGGCTCCCTCCCGGTCCCGGACGCCCGCTCCGCCGTACACTGCGAGGGGATCGGAGGGGTCATGCGGGGACGGCGAGCGCGCGACGAGCGGCACGGCACTGCCGCGACCCCGACGGCGGACGCCGCTCCCCCGGCTCCGGTCCCGGCTCCGGCGCCCTCGGACTCGCCCGACGACGCCTCGGGCGACGTCTCGACCGGCATGCGGATCGCCGCCGCCTGGTCGTGGCGGTTCCTCGCCGTCGCCGGTCTCCTCTACCTCCTCGTGCGCCTCGTCTCGCTGCTGCCCGTGATCGTCGTGCCGGTGCTGATCGCCCTGCTGCTCACCGCGCTCCTCACCCCGCTGCGGAACCGGCTCGAGCGCCTGCGGCTCCCCCGCCCGCTCGCGGTCCTGGTCTCGATCGTCCTGATGCTCCTCCTGCTGACCGGCCTCGTCGGGCTGGTGGTCGTGCAGTCCCGCTCCGGCTTCAGCGGCGTGGGGCAGCGCGCTCTCGACGCGGTCGACGGCGTCGAGGCGTGGCTGCGGAGCCCGCCGCTGTCGTTCTCGGACGTGCAGCTCTCGGACTGGGCGCAGCGCGCGGTCGACTGGGCCGACGCGCAGGCGTCGACCATCGCGTCCGGAGCCCTCGCCGTCGGCTCCCAGCTCGCCGAGGTCTTCGCCGGGACGCTGCTCACGCTGTTCTCGCTGATCTTCCTGCTCCTCGACGGCCGCCGGATCTGGCACTGGTTCCTCCGCCTCCTCCCCCGCCGCGCGCGCCCCGCGATGGAGCGCGGCGGTGCCGCCGGCTGGCGGACCCTCAGCCAGTTCGTGATCGCGCAGCTCGGCGTCGCCGGGATCAACGCCGTCGGCATCGGCATCGGCGCGCTCGCGCTGCAGCTGCCGCTCGTCGTGCCGATCGCGATCGTGGTGTTCCTCGGCTCGTTCGTCCCGATCCTCGGCGCGATCGTGACCGGTGCGCTCGCCGCGCTGGTCGCGCTGCTGTTCAGCGGGCCCGTCGCCGCGCTGGTGATGGTCGGCGTCGTGATCCTGGTGCACCTGCTCGAGGGGCACGTGCTGCAGCCGCTGATCCTCGGGACCGCCGTGAAGGTGCATCCGCTCGCCGTGGTCCTCGGAGTCGCGACCGGGCTCGAGGTGGCCGGGCTCGCCGGGGCGCTGTTCGCCGTGCCGGCCATCGCGACGCTGAACGCGGCGGTCACCGCCATGCGGGCCCGCGCGCCCGTCGCGGAGTGAGCGCGTTCGATCCGGACGCCCGACCCGGATCGACGGTGCTGCCCGCCCTCGCCTGCCCGGTCTGCGGCGGTGAACTCGCCCCCGATGCGCTCCCCCGGCCCTCCTCGCTCCGCTGCCCTCTCGGGCACAGTGCAGACCTCGCCCGCCAGGGCTACGCCTCGCTGCTGCGCGGCAGGCACGCGACCTCGGGCGACACCGCGGCGATGGTGCAGGCCCGCGCCGACCTGCTCGGCTCCGGCCACTACCGGGTGATCCAGGACGCGGTCGCCGCGGCCGTCCCCGGCGACGCGCGGCTCGTGGTCGACCTGGGCTGCGGCACCGGGGCGTACCTCGCGGCCGTGCTCGACGCGCATCCGGCGGCGGACGGGCTGGGCCTGGACCTCTCGGCCCCGGCCGCCCGCCGCGCCGCCCGCGCGCACCCCCGGGCGGCGATCGCGACCGCGGACCTCTGGCAGCCCCTCCCGCTGGCCGACGCCTCCGCCGACGCGCTGCTCACCGTCTTCGCGCCGCGGAACGCCCCGGAGATGCGACGGGTGCTCCGTCCGGGCGGCGTCGCCGTCGTCGTCACTCCGCGCGAGCGGCACCTGCACGAGATCCGCGAGCGGTTCGGGATGCTCGGCATCGACGCCGGCAAGGCTGAGCGGCTCGACGAGCAGCTGGCGGGGTTCGCGCTCGGGGAGCGCATCGAGCTGGACACGGCAGTGCTGATGAGCGTCGACGAGCTGCGCGCCGAGGTGCTGATGGGGCCGAGCGCCCACCACGTGGATCCCGAGGCGCTGGACGCTCGACTCGCGGCAATGGAGGGGACGACCGCGGTGACGGTCGCGGTCACCGTGTCGCGCTTCGTGCGCGCGGAGTAGCGGCGGGCGCGCCGCCGGCCCCGCGTCAGTACGTCTCGCGCCGGCGCTCCTGGTCGACCACTGCTTCCCGGTCCGCGAGGCGGCGCAGGCCCGCGAGGGGCTGGGCCATCCGGTGGTTGCCGCGGAGGACCGGCTCGGCCCGGTCGAGGAAGGCCCAGTAGCCGGCGGTCACCGGGCAGGCGTTCTCGCCCAGGCGCACCTTCGGGTCGAAGCGGCAGCCGCCGCAGTAATCGGACATCCGGTTGATGTACGCGCCGCCCGACGCGTAGGGCTTCGTCGCGACGACGCCGCCGTCGGCGTGCTGGGACATCCCGATCACGTTCGCGGGCATCACCCACTCCGTACCGTCGACGAAGACGTCCACGAACCAGTCGTTGAGCTCCGCCGGGTCCCAGCCCCGCTGCAGTCCCCAGTTGCCGAGCACCATCAGGCGCTGGATGTGGTGAGCCCAGCCGTGACGGTGCACGTCGTCGAGAGTCTCGTGCAGGCAGTTCGCCTCGATGCCGCTCGGGTCGAGAGCGAGCAGCTCGGCGGGCAGCGGGGTGGAGGCGCCGAGCGCCCGGCTGCGGTTCCGGTACTCCGGGCCGAGGTGCCAGAACAGGTTCCAGACGTAGTCGCGCCAGCCGAGGATCTGGCGGACGAAGCCCTCCGTGGCCGCGATCGGGGCGCCGCCGGCGGCGTACTCGGCCTCGGCCGCGTCGATGACGGCGCGCGGATCGAGGACGCCGAGATTCATCGGGGCGCTGAGCAGCGAGTGCGCCATCGTCCAGTCGCCCGAGAGCATCGCGTCCTCGTAGGTCCCGAAGTCGCCCAGGCGCGACGACACGAAGTCGGCGAGCGCCGCCTCGGCCTCGGCCGGGGTCGCGGCGAAGCGGCGCGGACCGTCCGCACCGACCAGGCGGACCGCTCCCTCGGCCTCCCAGCGCGCCAGGTCGGCGCGCACCTCCTCGTCGATGTCGTCCTCCTCCGGCCACCACGGGTCGGGCAGGCCGAGCCGGGAGGCACCCTTGGGCGGCGGCTGGCGGTTGTCGTGGTCGTAGTTCCAGCGGCCGCCCTCGGGCTGGTCGCCGCGCATCAGCACGCCGGTGCGCTCGCGGCTCCAGCGGTAGAAGTCCTCCAGCAGCAGGCGCTTGCCGGAGCGGGCGAGCGCCCACTCGCGGAAGTCCTCCTCGGCCGTGATGAAGCCGCGGCTGGGCAGGACGCTCATGCCGAGCCGGCGGGCGAGGCGGCGGCCGCCGCGGGTCGGCGGATCGATGACCTCGAGATCGTCGCGCCCGGCGAGGGCCTCGCCGAAGGTCTCGGAGCGGACGTACTCGACGCGGTCGCCGAGCTCGCGGGCCCGGTGGCGCAGCGCCGACAGCAGTAGCTGCGCCTTCGCGCGGTGCATCGGGCGGCGCCCGAAGGCCGATCGGGCCTCGACCAGCAGCATCGGGCCGCCGTCGTCGAACGCCGGGCCGAGCTGGCCGATGACGCTCCAGCGGGTGCGAGGGGGTCTGCTCATCCTCGGAGGCTAGGCGGACGGATCCGGCGCCGGTAGGAGTTGCGCGGCACGGATGTGCAGCCGCCACGTCTTGCACCCCCGCCCGCGATGCAGAAGTCTCGGAGCGAGCGCGGCCGATCCGACCGCGCACCGACGCGACGAAGCGAGGAGGCCGCCATGGCCCACCACGACCACGACAACGAGCACCACGAGGGTCACGAGCACCACGACCACCACGAGGGTCACGACGAGCACACCGCCGGCCACGGCCGTCACGTCGCCGAGGGCACGAGCACCGAGGACACCGAGGGCGGCGAGTACACCTCGACCGAGGGCGTCTCGCACACCGCCGGCGAGGCCGAGGGCAGCTACGTCGACACCTCGGTCAACGAGCAGGCCACCGCCGACAAGGGCAGCTACGTCGACACCAGCGCCGCGGGCACCTCCGCCGAGGGCGAGGGCGAGTACACCGACCGCGACGAGTGACCCGCGCTCGCGCCCAGGCGCCGCGCGTCCCGGCGGACCACCGCGCTCCGGCCGGTGTCCCGGCGGGGAGCCGGCGCCTCGGCGGGACGCGGGTGTCCGCCGGAGCTTCAGGCGGGCTTCAGCGGGCCCGCGGCTAGCCTGGGCTCGCGCGGGACTCCGCGCGCCGAGCCCGGGGAGGCCGCCATCCGCATCCTGGTCGTCGACGACGAGATCAATCTGCTCCGCGCCCTCGAGACGGGCCTGGAGGCCGAGGGCTTCACCGTGGACACCGCCACCACCGGCACCGACGCCCTCTGGTACGCGCAGGAGGCCGACTACGCCGCCATCGTCCTCGACCTGATGCTCCCGGACCTCAGCGGGTTCCGCGTCTGCGAGCGCCTGCGCGCCGCCGAGGACTGGACCCCGATCCTGATGCTCACGGCGAAGGACGGCGACCTCGACCAGGTCGAGGCCCTCGACACCGGAGCCGACGACTACCTCACCAAGCCGTTCTCGTTCCCGGTGCTCGTCGCGCGGCTGCGCGCCCTCATCCGCCGCGGAGCCGCCGAGCGGCCGACCGTGCGCGTCGTCGGCGACCTCGTGCTGGATCCCGCCTCCCGGAGCGTCGAGCGGGGCGGAGTGGCCGTGCCGCTGACCGCGCGCGAGTTCAGCGTCCTCGAGTACTTCGTCTCGCGGACGGGCGAGGTCGTCTCCAAGCGGGACGTCCTCGGAGCCGTCTGGGACTTCGACTACGACGGCGACCCGAACATCGTCGAGGTGTACGTCCGCACCCTGCGCAACAAGATCGACCGGCCCTTCGGCCGCGACACCCTCCGCACCCGGCGCGGGGCGGGCTACACGCTGGTGGCCG
Source organism: Rathayibacter sp. AY1B5 (assembly GCF_002932795.1). Classification (NCBI taxonomy): domain Bacteria; kingdom Bacillati; phylum Actinomycetota; class Actinomycetes; order Micrococcales; family Microbacteriaceae; genus Rathayibacter; species Rathayibacter sp. AY1B5. The sequence goes on along the minus strand of NZ_PSWM01000009.1, from coordinate 35,083 downwards.
GGTGAGCCGCCGGAGCCTGCGGACCCGCATCACCGCGGCCGCGACCGCCGTGGTGGCCGCCGCCGCGCTCCTCGGGAGCGTGCTCTTCGTCCTGGTCCTCTCCTTCGTGCTCGCCTCGAGCACCGCCTCCGCCGCCGACGCCGAGGCGGAGCGGGTCGCGGCGCTGGTGGAGCAGGGCGGCCCGGAGGCGGTCCGCGGCTCGGAGGGCCTGGTCCAGCTCGTGGTGGACGGGCGGGTCGCCGCGGCGGGCGAGGACGCGGAGGACCTCCCTCCGCTCGCGCGGGCCGAGAGCGACGACCCGGTCACGGTCGACGTGGACGACGAGGGGCCGGTGGTGGTCGCCGCCCGTCGGCTCGACGACGACTCCCTCGTGGTGGTCGGCGTGCCCGACGAGGGCCGCGAGGAGGCGGTGTCCACCACGATCGGACTGCTCGCGGTCGCCGTCCCGCTGCTGATCGCGCTGGTGGCGGTGGTGTGCGCCCTCGTCGTCGGCCGGGCGCTGCGCCCCGTGGAGCGGATGCGCACGGAGGCCGAGGCGGTCACCTCCTCCGCCCTGGACCGCCGGATCGCCGCCCCCGGCTCCGGCGACGAGGTCGACCGGCTGGCGCACACCCTCAATCGGATGCTCGATCGGCTGCAGAACGGGCAGGAGCGGCAGCGGCGCTTCGTCTCGGACGCCTCGCACGAGCTGCGCTCCCCCGTCGCGGCGCTGCGCCAGACCGCGGAGGTGGCGCTCGCGCACCCGGACCGGCTCGACTCCGCCCGGCTGGCGAGGACGGTCGCGGAGGAGTCGGTGCGGCTCGGCGGCCTGATCGAGGGCCTGCTGCTGCTCGCCCGGGCGGACGAGGCGCGCCTGGCCGTGGCGGCGGCCCCGGTGGACCTCGACGACCTCGCCCTCGGCGAGGTGCGGCGCCTGCGCGACTCCGGAGCCCGAGTCGACGCGAGCGGGATCTCGCCCGTGCAGGCGGTGGCCGACGGATCCCTGCTCTCGCGGGCGCTGCGGAACCTCGTCGACAACGCGATGCGGCACCGCTCCTCGCAGCTGGCGCTCTCGACCCGGATCGACGGAGCGGAGGCGGTGCTCGCGGTGGACGACGACGGACCGGGGATCCCGGCGGCGGAGTGCGAGCGGGTGCTCGAGCGCTTCGTCCGCCTCGACGAGGGCCGGGCGCGCGACGCCGGAGGATCGGGGCTCGGCCTGGCGATCGTCGCCGGGATCGCCCGGGCGCACGGCGGACGGGTCGTCGTGGGCGACTCGGCGCTGGGCGGCGCCCGGGTCGAGGTGCGGGTGCCGCTCGTCCGCTGAGCGGGCGCTTCAGGCTGGCTTCAGCGCCCGACCGCGAGAGTGCTGGAGGCGTCGACGAGCGGCGCCGGGACGGAGCCGTCGTGCAGAAGAAGACGAAGATCATCGCCGGGATCGCCGGAGCGGTCGTGCTGATCGGAGCCGGGACGGGCATCGCCTACGCCGCGACCGACGGCTTCGAGGGATCCGACTCCCTCACCGGCAGCGACCTGGACCGCGCGAGCGAGGCAGCCCTCGCCGAGATCGGCGGAGGGACCGTCACCTCGGCCGAGCGCGACGACGACGGCGCCACCGGCTACGAGCTGGACCTGACCGGCCGCGACGGCCTCGAGTACGAGGTGCGCCTCGACGACTCCTTCGCCGTCGTGTCCGTCGACCCCGACGACCGCGCTCTCGAGGCGGGCTCCGGCGACGCCGTCGCCCCGGCCGGCGGCGGCGACCCCACCGCGGCCGCCGTGGATCCGGACGACCTCACCGGCGACGACCTCGCCCGTGCGAGCGAGGCCGCGCTGGGCGCAGTCGGCTCGGGGACGGTCACCGAGGCAGAGCGCAGCGACGACGCCGACCACGTCTTCGAGGTGGAGGTCACCCGCGAGGACGGCACCGACGTGGACGTCGAGCTCGACGCCGCGTTCGTCGTGCTCTCGACGCAGGAGTAGCGCTCTAGCGGCCGCCGGGGCCCTTCGCGGCCCCGGGCGCGGCACCGCTGCCCGCGGGGGCGCCGACTCCGGTCGCTGCGCCGCGAGCGCCGGGACCGTTGCCGTTGCCGCCCGCGTTGCCGTTGCCGTTGCCGGGAGCGTTCCCGCTGTTGCCCGGTGCGTCGCCGCCGTTCCCCGGAGCGTCGCCGCTGCCGCCCGGAGCGTCGTCGCCGGGAGCGGCCGGGGTCTCCTCCGCGGGCTCCTCCGGCTCGGTCGGCGTCTCCTCCGGCTCCGACTCCTCGGGCGAGGGCGCGGGGTCGTCCTCGGTCTCGACGGGAGCGGGAGTGTCCTCCAGCTCCTCCTCGACCGGGGTCGTCTCCTCGGGAGCCGGCGCCGTCGTCTCGGCGGGCGTCGGCTCCGGGGCTCCCGCGATCAGGGACTCGAGATCGCCGCGGACGACGTCGACCTGCGTCTGCACCGTCGCCGCGCGGTCGGAGCTGACCGAGCCCTCGGCGAGCGCGGCGTCGAGCGCCGACTGCAGTGCGGCGAGCTCGGTGAGGGCGCCCTGGTAGTCGTCGGCCGAGGCCTTCTCGGCGACGGCCACCACGGCGTCGTCGAGGGTCCGGGCGGTGCCGTCGTCGATGCCCTGCGGCGCGGAGGAGCAGCCGCTCAGCAGCAGGACCGAGGCGAGCACGGCGCCGGCGGCGCGCAGTCGGAGGCCCCTCACGAGCGGATGCTCTCGCGCAGCTGACGCAGGTGGTCGCCCAGCTCGCCGTCCACCTGCGGCAGAGGAGACTGGGGACCGTCGATCAGGATGATCGCGAGCCCGACGGCGACCGCGACCAGCGCGAGCACCAGCACGATGAGCCACGGGCTCGGGCCGCGGCGCTGCGGAGCCGCGGACGCGGAGCGGAGCGTGGCCGTGCGCGGCGCCGGAGCGGTCTGCGGCGCCTGAGCGGTCTGCGGGGCCGGAGCGGCCTGCGGGGCCGGAGCGATCCGCTCGGTCGCCGTGAAGCGCTGCGTCGGAGCGATCGCCTCCGTGGCCGGGTCGGCCGCGAGCCGGCGGGTCGGGTCGAGAGCCTCCGTCCGCGTGATCTGCTGGGTCTCGGGGAGGGGCTCCGTCGACATCACGCGGGTGGCGGGGACGTCGGGGACGACGATGGCCGCAGGCGGGGAGTCGCGCCGCGGATCGATCAGGCGGCGCGCCGACTCCGCCACCTGCAGCGCGGCGGGGCGCTCATCGGGCTCGCGCCGCGTCATCGCGGTCAGGAGCGAGGTCCAGCCGCTGCCGAGCGACTCCGAGACCTCGGGATCGCGGAGCAGGCGGGCGAGCGTCACCTCGATCGCCGAGCCCGTGAACGGGCGGCGGCCGGTCAGCGACTCCAGGAGCACCAGGCCGAGGGAGTAGATGTCGCTCGCCGAGGTGACCGGATCGCCGTGCGCCTGCTCGGGGCTGAGGTAGGCGGCGGTGCCGATGAGGGTGCCGGGGGCGGTGATCCGCGTCGCGTCGATGAGGGAGGCGATGCCGAAGTCGGCCAGCTTCGGGCGGAACTCGCGGCTGGTCAGCGGGCTCGGGACGAGCAGGACGTTCGACGGCTTCACGTCGCGGTGCACGACTCCGGCCGCGTGGACCGTGTGCAGCGCCTCGCCGAGGTCGCCCGCCATCGAGGCGACGTCGTTCGGCGCGACCGGGCCCTCCGCGAGCCGCTCGGACAGGCTCGGGCCCTCGGCGAGCTCCATCACCATGTAGGCCTGGCCGTTGGTGTCGTCGCCGCCGTCGTGCGCGTCGTAGAGGGTGACGAGGGCGGGGTGGTTGAGGGCCGCGAGCAGCCGGATCTCGGACGCCTTGCGCTGCAGGTCCTGCGCGTCGTCGATGCCGGGGGCGAACATCTTCAGCGCGACGGAGCGGCCGAGGACGCCGTCGCGCGCCCGGTAGACCGTGGCCATGCCGCCTCGGCCGATGAGCTCCTCGATCGTGTACCGGCCGTCGACCGTCGTCCCGACGATGCGGGTGTCGCCTGTCCGGTGGGATGCCACGGGTCCTCCTCGCGGTCGGCGGCGGGTGTGCCGCGCCCCCCGGTGCGACCGTCGACCCAGGGTAGTACGTCGACCCTGCACGCCGCCCTCCCTCGGCCGGGCTGTCAAGCGGGTGCCCCCGCGGACGCCCCGACGTAGCGTCGGAGGTCCCGACGAAAGGCGACGACATGGACCAGGACCGCACGGAGCAGGACGACCAGGGCTCGACCATCGGCAAGCCGGACGGGGCGGCGCCCGCCACCTCCTCCGAGAGCGAGACCATCGAGAAGGACATCTCGGAGTCGCCCGGCAGCGAGCGCGAGACCGAGGCCAAGCAGGACTCGGACCCGGCGGAGAGCCGCACCGAGGTCTCCGGCTCGGCGGAGGTGAAGGCCGTGCCCGGCACGGGCGGCCCGGACGACGTGGGCGACGTCGAGGTCGACCCCGACGAGGTCTCGCTGAACGGCAAGCCGTTCCCGGGTCACGCCGGCACGAAGTAGGACGCCCGGGAGGGGCGGGGCCGCGGCTCCGCCCCTCCCGCGTTCTCACAGGGGCGACGCGGGCGAGGGAGGGAGGCGCCGGCCGTGGCGCGGATCAGCCCGGGCCTGTCAGGCGAGCGGCGTCAGCAGGCCCGGGTCGCGGCGGTCGACGGTGCGGGAGTTGTTGACGCGGCGGTCGACCGGGTGGGCCGTGACGGTCGAGGCCATCGCGGCGGACGCCCGGTCGAGGGTGGCGAGCATCTCCTCGGCGGAGGCGAGCGGCGCAGGGTCGAGCCAGGCGTCGCGCACGTCGGGGGTGAGGAACACCGGCATCCGGTCGTGCACCTCGCCGGAGGCGTCGCGCGCCTCGCGGGTGATCACCGTGAAGGAGACGCGCCAGTCGTCGCCCTCCTTGCGCGCCGTGTAGAGGCCGGCCGCGGCGAGGATCGGCTCCTCGCCCTGCAGGAACCAGGGCTGCTTGCCGTCGGCGCGGGTCTCCCACTCGTAGTACCCGCGCATCGGGACGATCGCGCGCTGCTTGGCGAACGCTCCGCGGAACAGGCCGTTCGTCGCGACCGTCTCGAGGCGCGCGTTGATCGGCGAGGGCCCCTTGCCCTTCGACCAGGACGGGGTGAAGCCCCAGGACGCGAGCTCCAGCTCGCGCTCCCGCTCTCCCTCGTGGAGCCGCTCGCGCACGATCGGCGCGATGTCGGTGGGAGCGACGCTGTAGTCGGGCGCCCAGTCCTCGGCGCGCCCGCCCGCGGCGACGAACTCGCGGATCAGCTCATCGGTCTCGGAGTCCATCGCGAAGCGGCCGCACATGCGGGACAGGCTACGCCGCACCTCCGACGCCGCGCGAGGCGCCCGGTCCGACCACCCGGGACTTCGCGGACCAGAAGCGCATCAGCGCGCCGGCGAGGATCGAGCCCAGCGCACCCGCGGCGAGATCGCCGAGCGTGTCCTCGTAGCCGACGAAGATCGAGGAGTCGATGAAGCGGTGCCCCGCCCACTCGCCCCACTCCCACAGCACGCCCGCGGTCGTGCCGAAGCAGGCGCAGAGCACGACCGCCGGGAGCAGCGGCCCGCGATCGCCCGCGACGGCCGGCACCACTCCGGCCCGCGCGGCGACGATGTAGGCCACCGCGGCGATCAACCCGTTGAGCACGCAGTGCACGACCAGGTCCCACTGCGGCCAGGCCTCGTAGAGGCCGAGGACGCTGCTCCAGGACGCCACGAGCAGCGCGAGCCCGAAGAGGGCGTCGAGCGCCGGCCGGATGCCGAGGAAGCGCGGCAGCACCAGCCCGATCGCCGCGAGCGCGAGCACCGCCACGTCGACCAGGTCCCAGCCGATCGCGGCCGCCACGATGCTCGCCGCCCCGATCGCGCGGATGCCGTCGGCCGTCCACTCCCCGCGTGTGCGCGGGGGCTCGAGGAAGGTCTCGACGAGGGCGGTGCCGCTCACGGGTTCGTGAAGCGCAGCACGGCCTGGACCGGCTCGTGGTCGGAGGGCGCCGCTCCCCCGTAGCGGACGGCGTTGATCCCCGCGGAGACGACCTCGAACGCGCCCGCGCTGACGAGCAGCCAGTCGATCCGCTTGCCCGGCGCGGGCGGGCGGTAGTTCGAGAAGGTGCTCCAGGAGTGGGTGAGGTGCTCCTCCGCCGTCTCCCACGCGTCCACGAGGCTGCCCTCGTCGAGGATCGTCCGGTAGGGGACGGTGTCGACGTCGGTGTTGGTGTCGCCCATCACGATCGCGGGGCGTCCGAGCTCGAGGACGCGGCGGGCGATCAGCTCGGCGGAGCGCTGGCGCGAGCGCCGCGAGATGTGGTCGAAGTGGGTCGAGATCACGGTGAGCTCGCGGCTGGTCGCGTGATCGGTCAGCTCCGCGATCACGGCCGTGCGGGGGATGCGGTTGCCCCAGCTGCGCGAGCCGGCGACGTCCGGGGTGTCCGACAGGGCGATCTGAGTCCAGTGCCGGACGGCGTAGCGGCTGCGGTCGACGAAGAGCATCACGCGCTCGCCGCCGCGGTCCGCGTCCCGGCCGAAGCCCATCGCCTCGAAGGAGGAGCCCAGCGCCTCGTGCACGGCGGCCGACTGGTCCGGCAGCGCCTCCTGCACGGCGAGGATCGAGGGGCGCTCCTGCTCCAGCACCCGCTGGACGAGCGGGCGGCGGCGGTCCCACTGGTCGACGGCACGGGAGGTGAGGCGCGGCATCCGGCGGCGGATGTTGTAGGTCATCACGTGCAGCTCGGGCGCCTCGGTCGGGCCGATCAGAGGCGTCGCGTCGGTCATCACTCCACCCTACGGGGGCGGATCGAGGTGGCAGGGAGGCTTGCGGTGACCGCTCGCGGCCGCTCTACTTCGGTCATGCCCCTCTCCCCGGACCTCACCGCTCTCGCCGACGAGCGCTTCGTCTCGCTCACCACGTTCCGCAAGTCCGGGGACGCCGTCTCGACCCCGGTCTGGATCGCCCGCGACGGCGACGAGCTGATCGTCACCACCCCCCGCCGCAGCGGCAAGGTGAAGCGCCTCCGCAACGACGCGCGGGTGACTCTCGTCCCGTGCGACCGCCGCGGCCGCGTCTCGGACTACGCGGTGCCGGTCGAGGCCGCCGCGGAGATCGACGCGGACCCCGGCGAGGTCGAGCGCCTGGGCCGCGTGTTCCTGGCGAAGTACCGGCTCGAGTACCGCGTCTTCCTCCTGATCGAGGGCCTGGTGACCCGCGCCGACCGCACCCGCGTGATGCTCCGCGTCTCCGACCGCTGACCCCGCGCGGCCCTACACCCCCGGAGGCTCCCGCTGGAAGGCCTGGGGGCCGCCGGACCCCGGGTCTACGGTGAGGCGATCGCCGGTGCCCCTGCGCGCTTCCCGCGCGCGCTCCGGCGGCAGTCAGAAGGAGCACGCAATGAGCATCGGAGCAGGGATCTTCCTCCTCGTCGTCGGCGCGGTCCTCGCCTTCGCGGTGGACGTGCAGGTGTCCGGGATCGACCTGAAGCTGGTCGGCTACATCCTCATGGCGGCCGGAGCGGTCGGCCTGATCCTCGGGCTGGTCCTGCTGACACGCCGCCGTCAGGCCGTCTCGACCACGCGCTCGGCCGTCGACCCGGCCAGCGGCGAGCAGGTCACCCGCCGCTCGAGCGAGAGCGACGGTCCGCTGATCTGATCGGCGGAACGACGAAGGGCGGGACCTCGCGGTCCCGCCCTTCGTCGTTCACGGCCCTACTCGGTGGGCTCGTCCGGCTCTCCGCCGGAGACGGTGTCGGTGTCGCCGCCACCGGAGGAGGTGTCCGTCCCGGTGCCGTCGGGGAGGTCCTCGGTCTTCTCGGTGTCCTCACCCGTGGTGCGGTCGGTGCTCATGGCGCTCTCCCTTCACGTCGGCGACCTGCCGACCCTCCCACTCTGCTCCGCCCGCGCCTCGCGGGGCAGGGGGTAGCGGAGGCGGAGGCCGGCGTGGAAGGCGCCTACTCCTCGACGACGATCGTGGTGATGACCGGGTTGCGGCGGTGGCGGCGGGTCAGCCAGCGGCCGAGGGTGCGCGTGATCAGCGCCTCCATGGCCTCGAGCTCGACCGGCTTGCCCGCGGCCTGCAGGACCGCGTCGTCGATCGCCTTGCTCGCGTTGGCCTTCCAGCCCGGCTCCTCGACGAAACCGCGGGTGAAGAACTCGACCGGCTCGCCAAGGGTGCCGCGGTCGAGGTCGGCGATGGCGAGGACCGTGATGGCCCCCTCCTCGGCGAGGACGATGCGGTCGTTCATCGCGTCCTCGGTGGCGACGCCCATCGTGGTGCCGTCGACCAGGATCTGGTCGGCCGGGATGCGCCCGCTGATGCGCGAGCGGCCCTTCACCAGGTCGATCGAGACGCCGTCCTCGATGACGAAGACGTCCTTCTCGTCGATCCCGGTGCGGGTCGCGATCGCCGCGTTCGCAGTGAGGTGGCGCCACTCGCCGTGCACGGGGAGCACCGCGGTGGGGCGGAGGATGTTGTAGCAGTAGGCGAGCTCGCCCGCGCTGGCGTGACCCGAGACGTGCACCTTGGCGTTGCCCTTGTGCACGACGGTGGCGCCCCAGCGGGTGAAGGCGTTGATGATCCGGTAGATCGCGTTCTCGTTGCCGGGGATCAGCGAGCTGGCCAGCAGCACGGTGTCGCCGGGGCCGATGTCGATGATGTGGTCCTTGTTGGCCATGCGCGAGAGCGCCGCCATCGGCTCGCCCTGCGAACCGGTGCAGATCATCACGATCTCGGTCGCGGGGAGCTTCTCGAGCACCTTCATGTCGACGACGAGGCCGGCCGGGATCTTGAGGTAGCCCAGGTCGGCGGCGATGCCCATGTTGCGGACCATCGAGCGGCCGACGAAGGCGACCTTGCGGCCGTGGCGCTGCGCGGCGTCGAGGACCTGCTGGATGCGGTGCACGTGGCTCGCGAAGCTGGACACGACGATGCGGCGCGGCGCGGTGCGGAACACCTGGTCGATCGCGGGGGCGAGGTCGCCCTCCGAGATCGCGAAGCCGGGGACGTCGGCGTTGGTGGAGTCGACCAGGAACAGGTCGACGCCCTCGTCGCCGAGGCGCGCGAAGCCGGGGAGGTCGGTGGTGCGCCCGTCGAGCGGGAACTGGTCCATCTTGAAGTCGCCCGTGTGCAGCACGAGGCCGGCCTCGGTGCGGATCGCGACGGCGAGCCCGTCCGGGATGGAGTGGTTCACGGCGAGGAACTCGAGGTCGAAGACGCCGGCGTCGATCCGGTCGCCCTCCTTCACCGGGCGCGTGCGCGGGGTGATGCGGTGCTCCTGCAGCTTCGCGCTGATCAGCGCGAGGGTGAAGGTCGAGGCGATGATCGGGATGTCGCCGCGCTCCTTGAGGAGGTAGGGCACACCGCCGATGTGGTCCTCGTGGCCGTGGGTGAGGACGATGGCCTCGATGTCCTTCAGGCGCGAGCGGATCGCGGCGAAGTCGGGGAGGATCACGTCGATGCCGGGCTGGTTCTCCTCCGGGAAGAGGACGCCGCAGTCGACGATGAGCAGCTTGCCCTTGTGCTCGAAGACGGTCATGTTGCGGCCGATCTCGCCGAGGCCGCCGAGCGGGGTGATCCGCATGGCGCCCTTCTCGAGGGGCTTGGGCTTGGGGAGCTCGAGGTGGTGGCGGGCGGGCTTGGCGGTTCTGGCGTTTCTCATGCGGTTCTTCCGGGAGGGAGTGGCTGGACGCGGGCGCGCGGCGCAGGGTCCGACCGCGCGCCCGGTCGGGCCGCGGTGATGTGTCGCTCCGGCGCTGTGAGCGCTGTCGGGAGCGGGTGGAGGTGTGCGGGACGGGTCCGGGCGGGGCCGCTCTCAGCGGGCGGTGCCGTCCGTGCGGCGCGCTCTCGCGCACCGGCCGTCCCGTACATCCTGCCAGCGTTCCCTGGGTCGCGGGTCCAGGAGGCGGGATCCGGCCCTCGCAGGCGCTCAGGCGCGCGCGTCCTCCGGGGCCTCGGCGGCCTCCTCCGCCGCGCGGAGCACGCGCAGGGTGTTGCGTCCGGCCAGGTCGAGCAGCTCGGCGTCGCTCCAGCCGCGGTCGGCCAGCTCGGCGAGCAGGCGCGGGTAGCCCGAGACGTCGCCGAGCCCCTCGGGCAGGTCGGCGACGCCGTCGAAGTCGCTGCCGAGGCCGACGTGCCGCGACCCGACCGCCTGTCGGGCGGCGTCGACGTGGTCGGCGACCTGCGCGACGGTGACCAGCGGCGCCGGATGCGCGAGGCGCCACTGCTCGAAGGCGGCGAGCGCGGCGGGCTCGGCCACCGGGAACGCGGCCCGGTTCGCCCGGGCGGCGTCCTCGGGCGCCTCGGAGGGGCGGGGGGCGCGGGGCCAGGGCATCGAGGTGGTGATCCCGAGCTCGGCGCGGGCGGCGTCGGCCTCGGCCGACCAGTCGGCGAAGGCGCGCGAGACGAACTGCGCGACGAAGGCGATCTGCAGCACTCCTCCGTTCGCGGCGAGCGCCGCGAGAGCGCGGGCGGAGACGTTGCGCGGGTGCGCGGCGACGTCCGCGACTCCGGAGTGGGAGTAGAGGACGGGAGCGGAGGCGGCGGCGAGCGCGGCGAGCTGGGTGCGCTCGGAGGTGTGCGAGAGGTCGACGACGACGCCGAGCCTGTTCAGCTCGCGGACGACGGCCACCCCGTCCGCCGTCAGCCCGCCCTCGACCGGGGTGCCGGTGGCGGCCTCCGCCCAGTCGAGCGAGCTGTTGTGCGTGAGCGTCATCGTCCGGACGCCCAGCCGGGCGAGCATCCGGAGCACGCCGAGGGAGGAGGCGACGGAGTGGCCGCCCTCGATCCCGAGGAACGAGGCGATCCGACCGGAGGCGATCGCCTGCTCCGCCTCCCGCACCGTGGTCACGATCCGGAGGTCGCGCGGGTGGGCGGCGGCGAACCGGTACGCGGCGTCGATCTGCTCCAGCGTCGCGGCGACCGCGTCGCCCTCGCTCTGCAGGGCCGAGACGAAGACCGACCAGACCTGCGCCGAGACTCCCCCCGCGCGCAGCCGCGGCAGGTCGGTGTGGAACTCCGGGCGGAGCCGGTCGAAGCCCTCGACGCGGTACCCCTCGTAGCGCCGCAGCCCGCAGAGCAGGTCGTTGTGCGTGTCGAGCAGCACCTCGCCCTCGAGGAGCCGGCGGAGGCGCTCGGCGCTCACGCGTCGTCGTCGGTGGGGATCGGCCCGACGCCGCGCCAGCGGGAGAACACCAGGGTCGTGTAGGTGTCGGCGACCACCGGATCGGAGGTGACGCAGTCGAGCACGAAGTCGCTCAGCTCGTCGGGGCTCGCGGCGACCACCTCGATCAGGTAGTCGTCCTCGCCCGCGACCAGCCACAGGTTCACCACCTGGGGCAGCTTCGACATCGCCTCGGCGAAGCGGGCGTTCTCGGCCCGCGAGTGCTCGCGCAGCTGCACGCGGAGGATCGCGCGGATGCCTTTGCCGAGCAGGCGCGCGTCGACCTCGGCGTGGAAGCCCGAGATGACTCCGCTCTCGATCAGCGCCCGCACCCGGGCCAGCGAGGAGGAGGGTGCGAGGCCGATCCGGTCGGCCAGCTCCTTGTTCGGGATGCGCCCGTCCTGCACCAGGACGTTGATGATCGCGCGGTCGACCTCGTCGAGCCGGACCGGCCTAATTATGTTCGGCAAGGGAGACACCTTTCGAGGGCGTGAGCCGCTTCTGTGCGGCCAGAGTGGGAATCGCTGTACAGGATACAGACCATTTGCCTGCGGAGGCATCACCGTGCAGACTTTCTGCGAGATCACCGAACGCATGCGCCAGTCCCCTCGATGACGCCGCACCCTCCCGACTCCCCCGAGTCTCCCGATGCACCACACACGAAGGGGTACCTCCTCCCATGAAACGGCTCCCGAAGCTCCTGATGGCGGCGGTCGCGATGACCGCGGCCGTCGGCCTGCTGTCCGCCTGCGGCACCGACTCGACGTCGTCGAGCCAGGCCGGCACGTCCTCCCACGTCCTCACCGTCGGCAAGCTGCTCCCCCTGCAGGCCGTCGATCCGCACAAGGTGAACGACGGCATGTCGAACGAGGTGCTCACCGCCGTCTTCGACGGCCTCTACACGCTCGACGCCGACGGCCAGATCGACCCGCTGATGGCGGAGAGCGTCGAGAAGTCCGACGACGGCCTGACCTACACGTTCACGATCCGCGACGCGTCGTGGAGCAACGGGACGCCGGTCACCGCGCAGGACTTCGAGTACTCGTGGAAGCGCCTGGTGAACCCGGCCACCGCGGCTCCGAACAGCAACGAGGCGGTCGCCGCCGGCATCAAGAACGCCAACGAGATCGTCAACGAGGGGATGGACTACACCCAGCTCGGCGTCACGGCGCTCGACGACAAGACCCTGCAGGTGCAGCTCGCCGCCGACGTGCCCTACTTCCAGGCGCTGCTGGTGCGGCCCGCGTTCCTCCCGGTGAACCAGGCCTACCTCGAGAGCGTGGGCGACACCTACGGCCAGACCCCCGAGACGACGATCTACAACGGGCCCTTCGTCTGGGACTCGTGGGACTTCGCCAACAACTTCTCGGTCGCCAAGAACGCCGACTACTGGAACGCCTCCGGGATCGACCTGGACGCGATCAAGTGGCAGGTCGTGAAGGACTCGCAGACCGCGGCGCTCCTCCAGGAGAGCGGCGACCTCGACTTCACCGAGATCTCCGGCAGCCTGATCGACCGCTACACCGACTCCCCCGAGCTGACCACGGCGCTCGAGGTGCACATGTGGTACTTCTACCCCAACCTCCAGAACCCGGCGCTCGCGAACGAGGACATCCGCACCGCGCTGGCCACCTCCTTCGACAAGGAGGCGCTCGCCGACGAGGTGCTGAAGAACGGCGCCCAGCCGGCCGACTACTTCGTCGGGCAGAACCTGGCGGTCGGACCCGACGGGAAGCAGTTCCGCGACACCGGCGGCAGCTACCTCGCCTACGACCTCGACGCGGCGCAGGCCGCCTGGACGAAGGGCCTCGCCGCCCTGGGCACCGACTCCGTGAGCCTGAAGCTCTCGTACTGGGACGACGAGGCCTCGATCGCGCAGGCCGAGTACGTCGCCTCGCAGTGGGAGGCCAATCTGCCCGGCCTGAGCATCGAGCTCACCAGCCAGCCCAAGGCGACGGCGAACGAGCAGGCCACGGCCGGCGACTTCGACCTCTACCTCTTCCGCTGGGGCCCCGACTACAAGGACCCGATGGCGTTCCTGGAGCTGCTGTCCTCCACCTCCGCCCGCGACTTCGGCGGCTACGCGAACCCGGAGTACGACTCGATCATCGCCGCGGCCCGCACCGCCGACATGCTCTCCCAGCCGGAGGCGCGCTGGCAGAGCCTGCACGACGCGGAGGACATCCTGATGGGCGACGTGGCGGTGATCCCGACCGTGCAGAACGGCATCGCGATGCTGATCAACCCGGCCGTGCAGGGCATGGAGGTCCGCAACGTGAGCCTGACCTGGAACTACCGCCTCGTCACGAAGGACGACTGATGCGGACCACCCCCCGAGAGGAGACGGCACGATGACCGCGACGAGGACCCTGCGCGAGCTGATGGAGTCCGGGAGCGTCCTGGCCCCCTGCGTCTTCGACTGCTCCTCCGCCCGCGCGGTCGAGCTGGCCGGCTTCGAGGCGATGCTGCTGAGCGGATCGGAGGTGTCGATGTCGATGAAGGGCATCCCCGACCTCGGGCTGCTCTCGCTGGAGGAGCTCCTCTGGGCGGTGGAGCGGATCGTCGACATGTCGCCGCTGCCGCTCGCGGTCGACATCGAGGACGGCTTCGGCGCCAGCCCCCTGCAGGTCTACGAGACCTGCAGGCGGGTGGCCAAGGCCGGCGCGATGGCGGTGCTGATGGAGGACGAGTTCGAGCCCGGCTACGCCCGGGACGTCTCGGCCGACAACATGATCCCCCGCGAGGAGTACTACGCGAAGGTGCGGGCCGCCGTCCGCGCCGTCGAGGGCACCGACTGCATGGTGATCGCGCGCAGCAACTACGGCAGCGCGAACCTGGAGGAGGGCATCCAGCGGATGATCGACTGTGTCGCCCTCGGAGCGCACGCGACGGTCGTGGTCAACGTCACGACCCTCGCGGACGCCGCCGAGGTGGCCCGACGGGTGCCGGGGCTGAAGATGTTCGCCGACATCAACGCCAAGCGCGGCCTCGAGCAGATGTCGTTCGCGCAGCTGGCGGAGCTGGGCTTCCAGCTGGTCACGATGCACTTCACGATGAAGGCGGCCATGGCCGGGATGATCGAGGCCGGCCGGGCGAACCTCGCCGAGATGGGCAACACGTACTCGAACGAGCTGATGCCGGAGGAGTACCCCGGTCACAGCGGCATGGCGTTCTTCGCCGCACAGGAGCTGCTCGACCTCGAGTCGGAGTTCTCGGGCCGCGTCCAGTCGTTCAACGACCCGCGGACCGTGCACACGGCCCCGGCCGGTTGAGCGCGACCGCACCGCAGGAGGGCCGTCCGCCCGCGCCTCGAGCGCGGCGGGCGGCCCTCCGTCGTGCGCGGGGCGCGGGGGGCGCGGTGCCGAACATCGTTCGGCCGACAGCCCCCATCGCCGCACACCGCCGAATCCGCTTCGGCAGCAGTCGCGCTTCAGCGCTTCTGTTCGGCTGACTTGCTGCTGATCCGCGTTCTATGCAGACTTGAGCCACTACCACCGAACGACCGAGGCTCCGAAGCCGGATCAACGAAAGAGACTCACTCCCATGACTGAACTGGCACAGACGAGCGGAACCGCCACGATCGGCTCCTCTCAGCCCGACTTCGTCGAGATCGACGGCTTCACGCTCACGATCGAGGACATCGCCCTCGTCGCCCGCGGGCTCTCGGACGGCACCTTCCCCGAGGTCGTCCTCAGCGACGAGGCCCGCCGGGTCACGAACGAGGCCCGGGCCTACGTCGACGAGCACTTCCTCGCCCCCGACGCCCCCGCCATCTACGGCATCAACACCGGGCTCGGCCGGCTGATGGACGTCCGCGTCCCCGCCGAGGACCAGGCCCGCTTCCAGCGCCTGGTGATCAACTCCCACTCGGCCGGAGTCGGCGAGCCGCTCCCCCTGGACGAGACCCGCGCGCTCCTGCTGCTGCGCACCAACGCGATCGCCAAGGGCATGTCGGGCGTGCGGATCGAGTGCATCGACCGCCTGATCGCGATGCTCAACGCCGACGTCCTCCCGGTCATCCCGGGCCAGGGCTCGGTCGGCGCCTCGGGCGACCTCGCCCCCCTCGCGCACATGGTCAGCGTGATGGTCGGCCACGAGAAGGCCGAGGCCTACCACCGCGGCGTGCGGATGCCCGCCGTCGAGGCCCTCGAGGCCGCCGGGCTCGCCACCGAGTTCGAGCTCAAGCCCAAGGACGTCCTCGCCCTGATCAACGGCTCGACCATCTCGCTCGCCACCGCCTGCCTCGCCCTGCACGACGCGTGGAGCCTCACCCGCCAGGCGGACGTGGCCCTCTCGCTCTCGCTCGAGGCGATCCGCGGCGAGCTCGACGCGTTCGACGAGCGCATCCACCTCGCGCGGAACGCCCCCGGCCAGGTCGACGTCGCCGCGAACGTCCGCGCCCTCACCGCGGGCAGCGAGCGCACCGTCGAGGAGGCGCGCCGCCTCCGCCTCCCGGACGAGCAGCGCGTCGGCGGCGTCTACAAGCCGCGCGTGCAGGACGCCTACTCGCTCCGCTGCGCGCCGCAGGTGCACGGCACGACCCGCGAGTCGCTCCTGTTCGCGCAGACCCTGCTGGTGCGCGAGGCCAACGCCGCGACCGACAACCCGCTGGTGCTCCCGAACGGCGAGGGCGGCTACGACGTGCTCTCCGGCGGCAACTTCCACGGCGAGCCGATCGGCGTCGCGGCCGACCTCATCTCGATCGCGGTGGCCGAGATCGGGGCCATCTCCGAGCGCCGCTCGTTCCGTCTCACCGACCCCAACCTCAGCTACGGACTGCCGCTCAACCTCGTCGGAGGCCAGCTCGGCCTCAACACGGGCTTCTCGATCGTGCACTGCGCGGCGGCGGCCATCGCCTCCGAGAACAAGGTGCTCTGCTTCCCCTCCGTCGTCGACTCGATCCCGACGAAGGCGAACCAGGAGGACCACGTCTCGATGTGCACCTTCTCCTCGCGGAAGGCGCGCAGCATCATCCACAACACGCAGGTGATCCTCGGAGTGGAGTTCATCCTCGCCACCCAGGGCATCGACCTCGCGTCGCCGCACCTGGAGGACCGGGCGCTCGGCGAGGGCAGCACGGCCGCCTACGAGGCGGTCCGCTCGATCGTCCCGATGACCCGCGAGGACATCTACCAGTCGGAGCAGATGATCAACGCGCAGGCGATGGTCGTGCTCGGCACCGTCCTCACCGCCGTCGAGGCGCGCATCGGAGCCGTGCGGTGACCGCGGGCGGGACGGTCGTCCACGGCCGCGTCGTCACGCCGGGCGCCGTGATCGAGGACGGGGCGGTGGTCGTCGAGGACGGCCGCATCGCCGCCGTGCTCCGCGGACGCGAGGCGGCGCGCGCCCTCGCGGAGGCCTCGGTCGTGATCGGCGGCGCGGGGATGCTCGTCCTGCCCGGCGCGGTCGACGCGCACGTCCACGCCTTCTCGGAGCCGGCCGAGACGTTCACCGGCGCGACCTCGGCCGCCGCGGCGGGCGGGGTGACCACGATCCTCGACATGCCCTACGACGCGGGCAGCCCGGTGAACACGGCCGCCGCCGTCGTCGCCAAGCGCGAGCGCCTCGAGCGCGAGGCCGTCGTCGACGTCGCCCTGCACGGCACGGTCCGCCCCGGGGACGGCGCGCGGGACGTGGCCGGGATGATCGACGAGGGCGTCTGCGGATTCAAGGTCTCGCTGTTCGAGACCGATCCGATCCGCTTCCCCCGCATCCCCTCCGACCAGCTGCTCGAGGCCTTCGCGATCATGGCCGAGCGAGGCGTCCGCGTCGGCGTGCACGCGGAGGACGGCGAGATCATCGGCGCGCTCGTCGCGGCGGCGAGGGCCGCCGGCCGCACCGCCCCCCTCGACCACGTCCGCAGCCGCCCGCCCGTGTCCGAGACCTCCTCGGTCGCGCTCGGACTCGAGCTCGCCTCGGCGGCCGGTGTTCCCTTCCACATCTTCCACGCGAGCCTCCCCGGCACCGTCGAGCTCGTGACGGCGAGCGCCGACCGCGGGCTCGACGCGACGCTGGAGACCTGCCCGCACTACCTCGTCCTCAGCGAGGACGACATGGAGCGCCTCGGCGCCCTCGGCAAGATCAATCCGCCGCTGCGCACCGCCGAGCACGCACGCGGGATGTGGGAGGCGCTCGCCGACGGCCGGATCGGCCTGGTGACCTCCGACCACGCGCCGTGGCCGCTGGCGAAGAAGAGCGCCGACGTGATCTTCGACAACGCCTCCGGAGCGCCCGGCGTGCAGACCCTGCTGCCGATCGTGATCGGCGCCGGCTACCTCGGCGGCCGCCTCTCGCTGCTGCGCGCCGCCGAGGTCCTCGCGACGAACCCCGCCCGCGCGTTCGGCCTCGGCCACCGCAAGGGCGCGATCGAGGCGGGCCTGGACGCGGACTTCGCCGTGGTCGACCCGTCCGGCACGACCGTGATCGACGAGACGCCGATGCTCTCGACCGCGACCTGGAGCCCCTACGCGGGCATGTCCTTCCCCGGGCGCCTCGAGACCACCGTGGTCCGCGGGACCCCCGTCTTCAGCCGGGAGGCGGGTCTGCTCGGCCGGCCGGGCGACGGCCGCTTCGTCGCGAGGGCCGCCTGATGGGCGAGCAGTCCCTCCGCGCCTACGTCGACGCGCTGCCGGCCGACGAGCTCGTCACCGTCGAGCGCACCGTCGACGCCCGCTTCGAGCTGTCGAGCGTGCTCGCGCTCCTGGACCGCGGGCCGGCCGTGCGCCTGACCTCCGTCGCCGGCTCGGCCCACCCGGTGGTCGGCAACGTGCTCTCCAGCCGCGAGCGGATCGCCCGCGCCGTCGGCTGCCGGGTCGACGAGCTGCTCGACCGGCTCACCGCCGCGGTCGCCGACCGCACCCCGGTGCGCGTGGTCGAGGACGCCCCGGTGCAGGCCGTGCGCCTGCCCGCCGCCTCCGTGTGGGAGGAGGTCGTCGCTCCGGTCTGGTTCGAGAAGGACTCCGGCGGCTACCTCACCGCCGGGCTCATCGTGGCGTTCGACCCGGTGACCGGGCACCGCAACGCCTCCTACGCGCGGATCAAGCCGCTCGACGCGACCACCGGCTTCGTCGGGATCGCGCCGAACCACCACCTCACCGCGCTCTCGCGCTCGGCCGCGGCCGTCGGCGGGCTCCCCGTCGCCGTGGTCCTCGGAGCGCACCCGGCCGTGCAGCTCGCCGCCTGCTGCTACCTCGCCCTCGGCGACGACGAGCTGGAGCACGCCGCCCACCTGCTCGGCGAGGAGGTGCGGGTCGCGCGGGCGACGACCAGCGACGTGCTCGTCCCCGCCGACGCCGAGATCGTGATCGAGGGGATCCTGCACGCCGACCGGCCGGTGCACGAGGGCCTCGTGAACGAGTACCACGGCATGTACGAGGACTACGGCGACGGGATCACTCTCGAGGTCACCGCCGTGACCCGCCGCGAGTCCCCCGAGGTCCAGGTGATCCTGCCCGGCCTCTCCTCGGAGCACAGCTACATCGCGGCGCTGCCCATCGCCGCCGGCATCCGGCACGCGCTGCGGAACGTCGGCTGCGACATCGTCGACGTGGCGGTCACGCACTCCGGCGGCGGTCGCGTCGACGTGGTGGTCGCGATCGCGAACGGCCGTCCGGGCACCGCCAAGCGCGTGATGTTCGGCGCGTTCGCGGCCGTCAGCATGGTCAAGCAGGTCACCGTCGTCGACTCCGACGTGGACGCCTGGGACCCGGAGCACGTGCACTGGGCCCGGACGAGCCGGATGCGGTGGGACCGCGACCTGATGCTGGTCGACGGAGTCGCCACCGACCGCAACGTGCCGATGCAGGTCGGCGGCACGGTGACGAAGGTCGGGATGGACGCGACCCGCAAGGAGGGCGACCGCGCCCTCGGCGCCGAGCTGGCCGTCCCGCCCGCCGACGTCCTCCGCCGCGTGCGCGACGCCCTCGTCGCCGACGGGCTGACCCTCCGCCCCGCGATCGTCGTGCACGGCTCCCTGGCCGACGGCGGGGAGGACCCGCGATGACCCCCGACGTGCGCTTCCCCGACACGGCCCGGCTGACCCTCGACCTCGAGGAGATCGCCGGCCTCGTCGACTCCTCGCGCCCCGGCTGGAGCCGCGTGGCGATGACCGAGGTCGACACCGACTCCCGCCACTGGGTCGCCGAGCGGATGCGCTCCGCGGGCCTCGAGGTCCGGATCGACGGGATCGGCAATGTGATCGGCACCCTCGCCGGCACGGGAGCCGCCCGCCGCGCGATCGTGATCGGCTCGCACACCGACACGGTGGACGGCGGCGGGCGCTACGACGGCATCGTCGGCGTGCTGGGCGCGATCGAGGTGGCGCGCCTGCTGCAGGAGTCGGGGATCCGGCTCCACCACGACCTGCGCGTCGTCGACTTCTACAACGAGGAGGCCAACCGCTTCGAGCTCTCCTGCCTGGGCAGCCGCGCGCTCGCCGGCTCGCTCACGGGCGAGCACCTCTCGGCGACCGACGACACCGGGCGCACCCTCGGCGCCGCGCTCGAGGCCGCCGGCTGGTCCGATCCGCTCTCGGGCACCCGCTGGAGCCCCGACGAGGTGCTCGGCTTCCTCGAGCTGCACATCGAGCAGGGGCCGGTCCTCGAGCGCGAGGGGCTGCCGCTCGGAGTCGTCACCTCGATCGCGGGGATCTCCCGGTTCCGCACCCTCTTCTCGGGCCGCCGCGACCACGCGGGCACCATGCCGATGGCGCTGCGGCACGACGCCGGCTGCGCCGCGGCCGGCGTGGTCCTCGCGGTCGAGCGCATCGCCTCCCGGGCCGCGGAGGCGGTCGGCACCGTCGGCTCCGTCACCTTCACCCCGGAGGCGACCAGCGTCGTCACCGAGAGCGCCCTGGTCACCGCGGAGTTCCGCAGCCCCGACCCCTGCTGGTTCACCCTGGCCCGCGAGCAGATCGCCGAGGCCGCGGCCTCCGAGGCGGCGGCGCGGGGCCTCGGCCACGAGGTGACCTGGCTGCCCTGGGAGCGCCCGACGGCCATCGACCCCCGCCTCGCGGACGGCATCGGCCGCTCCATCGAGCGCCTCGGCCACCCCGCCGCCCGCCTCTACAGCGGAGCCGGGCACGACGGGGTGCAGATGGCGAGACTGGGACCCATCGGCATGATCTTCATCCCCTCGCAGGACGGCCGCAGCCACTGCCCGGAGGAGTACACCGGGATCACGGACATCGCGGTGGGCGTGCACGCGCTCGCGCAGTCCGTGCTCACCCTCGACAAGGAAGGCCTCGCATGAACCGCACCCGCCAGGAGCCCCCCGGCCGCGTGATCGTCGCCATCACCGGCGCCTCCGGAGTCGGCATCGGGGTCCGCATCCTCGAGCTGCTGCGGATGGATCCGGGGCTGCGCAGCGACGTCATCGTCTCGAAGGCGGGCGCGATGACGCTCGACCAGGAGTGCGGCCTCACCCAGAAGCAGGTGGAGGCGCTCGCCGACACGGCTCATCGGCCCGCGCACATCGGCGCCTCCATCGCGTCGGGGTCCACGCCCGCCACAGCGATGGTGATCGCGCCCTGCACGATCAAGACCCTCAGCGGCATCGCCTACGGGCTCGCCGACAACCTGATCACCCGGGCAGCCGACGTCTGCCTCAAGGAGGGCGTGCCGACCCTCCTGATGGTGCGGGAGTCGCCGCTGCACCGCGGCCACCTCGCCGCGATGGACGCGGTGGCCCGCTCGGGCGGCATCATCGCGCCGCCGGTCCCCGCGTTCTACACGCGGCCGGCCTCGGTGGAGGAGATCATCGACTCCCTCGCCCGCCGCGCCCTGGTGCGCGTGGGGCTGACCCAGTTCCACGCCCGCTCCTGGGCCGGCATCCCCGAGGACGGCGCTCGCACCGAGATCGCCGAGGGGTCGAGCCGGTGACGAAGTACGTCGCCACCCGGCTGCTCACCTCGGTCTTCACGATCGTCGCGATCGCGATCGTGATGTTCGCGCTGCTGCAGCTGCTCCCGGGCTCGCCCTTCAACAGCGAGAAGCTCGACGCGGTGCAGAAGGAGCTGCTCACCCAGAAGTACGGGCTCGACGAGCCGGTGCTCCTGCGGCTGGGCACCTACCTGGTGAACCTCGCCCGCGGCGACTTCGGCATCTCGTACAACCTCATCCCGGACTTCCCCGTCTCGGAGATGCTCGGCAGCCGCCTGCCCGTCACCATCCGCATCGGACTCCAGGCCCTCGTCCTCGGCGTGGTGCTGGGCCTGCTGATCGGCATCGTCTCGGCGATCCGCCCGCGCGGCTGGTTCGACAATCTCTCGACGTTCGTCTCGGTGATCGCCTTCAGCGTCCCCTCGTTCGTGATCGCGCTGCTGCTGGTCTACTTCGTCGGCTTCGAGTGGAAGCTGCTGCCGATCCGGTACTCCGAGTCGGACCCCTTCACCTCGAGCGTGCTGCCGACGATCTCGCTCGCCGCCTACGTGATGGCGGTGACCGCCCGCTACGCCCGCTCCGAGATGCTCGACTGCCTCGAGAGCGACTACATCCTCCTGGCGAAGGCGAAGGGCATCGGCCCCTCGAAGGTGATCGGGCGGCACGCGCTGCGCAACACCCTGGTCTCGATCATCACGGTGCTCTCGCCGCTGCTGATCGGCCTGATCACCGGGTCCGTCGTCATCGAGCAGATCTTCGGAGCGCCGGGCCTGGGCCAGCTGCTGCTCACGGCGATCCAGAACGTCGACTACAACATCGTCATCGCGATCAGCCTCGTCTACAGCATCATCTACATCCTCGTGATGCTGCTCGTCGACGTGCTCTACGGACTGATCGACCCCCGCATCCGACTGGCAGGACAGGCAGCATGAGCGACCGCGTCTCCCCCACGGCCGGCCTCGACGCCGGCGTCCCGCCCGAGGGCCTGCGCCTGGTCTCGCCGGGCAACCGGCCCGCCGGCCCGCCGACCACCTCGACCCGCATCATCCGCGGCGGCGGCCGCGACATCGCCCGGCGCTTCCGCGGCAACTGGCCCGCGATGGTCGGCCTGGTGCTGCTGGTGGTCATCGTCGTGCTGAGCCTGGTGGTCCCCTTCTTCCCCGCGGCCGGAGGAGGAGCGGACGTCGGCTCGCGCTTCCTCCCGCCGCGCGTGCCGCTGCTCGAGGGCCTCGGGATCCTCGACGGCACCCGCGACGGCCAGGACGCGTACGCCGCGGCGGGCCTGCCGCCCGGCACCTACTTCCTCTTCGGCACCGACGAGCTGGGCCGCGACGTGTGGTCGCGGGTCTGGAGCGGCACGCGCGTCTCGCTCCTGATCGCCGTGATCGCCTTCGCGATCGACGTGGTCATCGGCATGACCTACGGCCTCGTCTCGGGCTACTTCGGCGGTCGCACCGACTCGGCGATGCAACGCGTGGTCGAGGTCCTCTCCGGCATCCCGCAGCTGGTGATCGTGACGCTCTTCGTGGTCGCCGTCGGGCCGGGCATCGGCGCGATCGTCTTCGGCCTGCTGCTGAGCAACTGGCTCGCGATGAGCCGCGTCAGCCGCGCGCAGGCGCTGCGCCAGAAGACGGAGGAGTACGTGCTCGCCTCGCGCACCCTCGGAGCGCGGGACAGCCGGATCGTGTTCGTCGAGATCCTCCCGAACATCATCGGCCCGATCGTGACGATGAGCATGTTCTCGATCCCGTCGGCGATCTTCACCGAGTCGTACCTGTCGTTCGTGGGCCTGGGCGTCCAGGCGCCGATGGCCTCGCTCGGCTCGCTCGTCAGCGTCGGCTACAAGTCGTTCCTCTCCTATCCGTTCCTCGTGATCGTCCCCGTGGTCGTGCTGGGCCTGCTCATGGTGGCGTTCACGCTCGTCGCCGACGGGCTGAAAGAGGCCACCGATCCGCGACTGTCCCACTCGAGAGGCCACTGACATGACCGAGAGCAGCACGGGCACGACCCGTCAGGACACGGCCGGGCCGGCGCGCGGCAGAGTCCTCCTGTCGGTGCGCGATCTGGCGATCTCGTTCGACAACGAGGGCGGCAGCGTCGAGGCGATCCGCGGACTGGGCTTCGACCTGCACGAGGGCGAGGTGGTCGCGATCGTCGGCGAGTCCGGCAGCGGCAAGTCGGTCACGGCTCGCGCGATCCTCGGCCTGATGGCCCGCAACCAGCGGATCACCGCGGGCAGCATCGAGTTCTCGCACCGGAGCGACGACGGCACGGTGACCACGAAGGACATCGCGGCGATGCCCGAGTCGGCGATCCGCCGCGAGATCTGCGGGCGCCGCATCGCGATGGTGTTCCAGGACGCCCTGACCTGCCTCGACCCGACGATGTCGGTCGGCAAGCAGGTGATGGAGGGGATCCAGGAGCACTTCGGGCTCGGCCGCCGCGAGGCGCGCGCCCGAGCCGTGGAGCTCCTCGGCGAGGTCGGCATCGACGATCCGGAGCGGCGGTTCAAGCAGTACCCCCACCAGCTCTCCGGAGGAATGTGCCAGCGGGTGAACATCGCCATCGCGCTGTCGTGCAACCCGGACGTGCTGAT
Source organism: Rathayibacter sp. AY1B5 (assembly GCF_002932795.1). NCBI lineage: Bacteria > Bacillati > Actinomycetota > Actinomycetes > Micrococcales > Microbacteriaceae > Rathayibacter > Rathayibacter sp. AY1B5. Next base: position 11,508 of record NZ_PSWM01000009.1, on the reverse strand, counting down.
CTGCGACGAGCCGACGACCGCGCTCGACGTGACGATCCAGCTGCGGATCCTCGAGCTGCTGAAGCGCCTGCAGGCGGACCGCGGCCTCTCGGTGATCTTCATCACCCACGACCTCGGCGTCGTCGCGACCGTCGCCGACCACGTCAGCGTGATGTACGCCGGGCGGATCATCGAGCAGGGCACCGCCGAGGAGGTCTTCTACGACCCGCGGCACCCCTACACCTGGGGCCTGCTCGCGGCGATGCCGGACCTGACCACCGACTCCCCCGAGCTGTTCGCCATCCCCGGCAGCCCGGCGAGCCTGGTGAACCGCGCGCCGGGCGACCCCTTCGCTCCGAGGAACCCGTTCGCGCTCGAGATCGACTTCGTCGAGGAGCCGCCGCTGTTCGACGTCGGCGGCGGGCACCGGGTCGCCTCGTGGCTCTGCCACCCCTCCGCTCCCCCGGTCGAGATGCCGGCGCCGCTGCGCGCCAAGATCGACGCCATGCTCGCCCCCAGTGAAGGACCGACCCCGTGACCGCACTCGCTCCGACGCCCGACTCCGCGCCCGCCCTGCTCTCGGTGCGCGGCCTCACCCAGGTGTTCCGGCTGGGGCGGCGCCACCACGTGACGGCGATCGGCGGCGTCGACTTCGAGATCCGGCGCGGCGAGACCTTCGGGCTGGTCGGGGAGTCGGGCAGCGGCAAGTCCACGATCGGCCGATCGATCATCCGGCTGATCGACCCGACCGACGGCCAGGTGGTGCTCGCGGGCCGCACGATCAGCGGCCGGCTCGACGCCGCCCAGCGCGACCACCTGCGCTCCAGCATCCAGATGATCTTCCAGAACCCGATGTCGAGCCTCAACCCGCGCAAGACCGTCTTCGACATCGTCGCGCAGGGACTCACGACCCAGCGCCGGTACTCCTCCGCCGCCGAGCGCGACGAGAAGGTCTACGCGATCCTCGAGAAGGTCGGCCTCGACCGCTCCCACGCCGACCGCTACCCGCACCAGTTCTCGGGCGGCCAGCGGCAGCGCATCGGCATCGCCCGCGCACTCGTGATGCAGCCCGACCTCGTGATCGCGGACGAGTGCGTCTCGGCGCTCGACGTCTCGATCCAGGCGCAGGTCGTGAACCTGATGCGCGCACTCCAGGAGGAGCTCGGCACCGCGTACCTCTTCATCGCCCACGACCTCGCAATGGTGAAGTACATCTCGGACCGCATCGGCGTCATGCACAAGGGCCACCTGGTCGAGACGGGCACGACCGCTGAGATCTTCTCCGGACCCGTGCACCCGTACACCCGCTCGCTGCTGCGCGCCGTGCTCTCGGCGGACCCGCGCGCGATGCGCCGCCGCGCCCCCTCCGAGCCGTACGACCCGGTCGCGCTCGGGATCGACTACTCGGCCGGGAGCGTCCACGAGCTCTCGCCGACCCACCGCGTCCTGGCGACCCCGGAGGAGCTGGCCGCCTGGCGCGCATGACCGGCGCGGTTTGATGGCTTTACTGCGCTTTATTCGATCTGAATAAAGTGCCCTAAAACTCCTAAACTGGTACGCATGGATGCCGTCGACAACCCCTACACGCCGAACGCGGGAGCGCGACCGGAGATCCTCATCGGCAGAGACGAGCAGACCCAGGCGTTCCGCACACTGCTGACGCGACTTCGGCGGGGCCGCACGAACCAGTCGATGATCATCACGGGGCTGCGAGGCGTCGGAAAGACGGTTCTTCTCAACAGCTTCCGGACGATCGCCCAGGAGGAGAACTGGGAAGTGATCGAGTTCGAGGCGGTCAAGCACGACGAGGGCCGGTTCCGTCAGGTGCTGGCTTCGCAGCTGAAGGCGGCACTCCTCCGGCTGTCCCCCCGCGCGAGATGGACCGATCGCGGGAGGCACGCCGCCGCGGTCTTGAGCGCCTTCGCGGTGTCTGTCGGAGCGGACGCCGTGTGGTCCATCGGATGGGACGTACCGCCGGCAGAAGGACTGGCCGATCATCGGGATCTCAGGCTGGACCTGACGGACGTCCTCGTCGCCGTGGGTGAAGCGGCGGCCGAGCAGGGCGAGGGGATCGTCCTGCTCATCGACGAGGTCCAGTTCCTCGACTCGCCGCAGCTCGAAGCGCTCATCCAAGCCATCCACAAGACCGTGCAGCGGAGCCTCCCGGTCACGTTCGTCGGCGCCGGACTTCCGCAGATCGCAGAGCTGGTCGGCGACGCGAGATCGTACGCCGAGCGGCTCTTCACCTTTCCCCGCATCGACTCGCTCGATCACGACGAAGCAGTAGCGGCTCTCCGAGAGCCGGCAGCGGTCGAGGGCGCGGTCTACGACGACGACGCCGTCGAGCTCGCAGTCGAGATCACGAGCGGCTACCCCTACTTCATCCAGGAACTGGGCTACCAGGTCTGGACGGTGGCCGAGAACGATCGCATCCACCGGGAGGACGTCGAACTGGCAAGGGAGGCCTACGAGGCGAAGCTCGACAGCTCCTTCTTCCGCGTGCGGCTCGATCGAGCGAGTCCACTCCAGACCGCGTACATGCGGGCCATGGCGGAGCTCGGACCGGAGCCTCAGAAAGCGGGCGACGTCGCGGCACTCCTGGAGCGGGCGTCCACCCAGCTCGGACCTGTCCGTGCCGAGCTGATCGGGATGGGACTCCTCTTCACTCCCGAGCACGGGTACGCCGCGTTCACTGTTCCGGACTTCGACCGGTTCATGAAGCGTGCAGTCCCCGTCCTGGAGGTGCCTCCCGTCGTGAGCCGAGGAGCACGTCGAGCGCCCTCCACCGAGGGCTGACGCGGGGCGCCCGCGATCACGGGCGCCGGACGTCAGGACTCGTCGGCCTCGAAGCGCAGGGGGAGGTCGGCCACCGGCAGCCCGGAGGCGCGCACGGCGGCCTCGATCGCGGTATGCCCGCCGTCGGGCGCGACGATCCGCAGGCCGTCCTCGGTCGCCCAGTAAGCGGTGACGCCGTGCTCCTCGACGAGGGTCGTGAGCAGCGCAGCGGTCCGCTCCTGCTCGCCGGGACCGACGGTGATCGCTGTCCACGGGCCGGAGATCTCGACGGGGGCGCCCCGGTCCGCGCCCGCAGCGTCCCGCAGGTCCTCCGCCGCCCGGACGATCGGGAGCAGCGCGGGCAGCCCGCCGGAGACGTCCTCGAAGGCGTCGAGGGCGAAGGCCCCCTCGCGGACCGACGCGTACAGCTCCAGGCCGCGGCCGAGTCCGTCGATCCGCTCGAGCAGGGCCGACGCGTCGACAGCGGGAGCGGGGCACGCGGCGGTCGGCTCCTCCGCGCCCGCGAAGGAGAGGGCGTTCCCGCCTGCCGACGTCGCCCGGAACGACCACAGCACCGGATCCGCGTACTCGGTCGCGCAGGCGGTCGCGAGGGCGTCGGCGAGAGCCGGCTCCTCGACCGCGACCCCGACCCACGAGGTCGGCGGGCCGAACGCGGGCGCCTCGACCCAGCGCTCGGCGCCGTCGAGGGAGACTCCGGGCACTGCGGCGACCTCGCTCGTCAGACGGTCGAAGCCGGGGTCGGGCCGCGCGAAGTGCGTCTCGTCGATCGTCCAGACGAGGAGCGTCAGCCCGCCGGCGGCGAGGGCCGCGGCGAGGACGCCGGCGATGGGGAGGAGGAGACGACGGGACATACCGCCATCCTCGCTCCCCTCCCCCGCGGCGTCACGTGGACATCGGGCGAACGGACGGTGCGCCGGCGACGGCGGCTCCGGCCCGCGCCGCTGCTTCCTGGAGGGACCGTCCCGTCCACCCGCCCGGTCCGCGTCCGACTGCTCCCGCTCCGGCACAAGGCCCAGCGCGCGGGCCGCCGTCTCCGCTTGACTGGGGGCGACGCGCCGACCCTCGGCGCACCCGGGAGGCGACATGGCGAACCACCGTTTCGAGCTGCGGTCCGGCCGCGGGATGGGCGTCTCGGCGGCGGGCGATCCCGTCGCCGACCGGCTGGTGGTGTTCTGCCACCCCACCCCCGGAGCGGGCGGATTCGACCCCGACCCGACCGTCACCGGCCCATGGGGCCTGCACCTGCTGATCCTCGACCGCCCCGGCTACGGCGCCTCGGACCCGGTCGACGCCGCTCACGGCCGCGTCGAGGACCGCGCGGACGACCTCGCCGAGTACCTGCGCCGCTCGGAGCGCACGGCCCGCATGGTCGAGGGCGCCCGCTTCGGCAGCGTCGGCGTGGTCGGCTGGGGCTCCGGCGGCGCGTTCGCGCTCTCGCTCGCGGCCCGGCACCCCGACCTCGTCGACCGCCTCGCGCTGGTCGGCACCCCCGCGCCCCCGCAGGCCGGCGTGATCGTGCACCCCACCGGCGCGTGGGAGCGGCGCGAGACTCTGCGCGGGGAGGACGCCGACACGATCGCCGCCGCCCTCCCGCAGACGCAGCCGGGCCTGGACGCGCTCGGGATCGACTCCGACGACCCGGTGCTCGCCACCCACGGCGGACTGCGCAACCGGCTGGAGCGGATGCTCGCCGAGGGCTGGCGGCAGGGACCCAGCGGCGCCGCGACCGACCTCGCGGCCCTCCGCGACGGCTCCTGGGCCGACGACCTCGACCGGGTGACGGCCGAGACGCTCCTGGTCCACGGCGATGCGGATCCGGTGGCGAGCGCCGAGGACGGCCGCTGGTACCGCGGCCGCCTCGCCCAGGCCCGCACCGTGACGGTCGACGGAGCCGGCCGGCTGGCGCTGGTGCGCGAGTGGCGCCGGATCCTCGACCACGTCGCTCCGCTCGAGCGCGGGGCGGAGGGCCGATGAGCCGCCTGGGCGCGGGCCCCCTCGTGCTCGTGTCGGCGATGGCGGTCTCGGGAGTCGTCCACCTGGTGCACCCGCGGACCTTCGACGCGGTGGTCCCGCGCAAGATGCCGGGCTCGGCGCGCGCCTGGGTCCTCGTCTCGGGAGCGGCGGAGCTGGCCTGTGCGGCCGCGACGCTGCATCCGCGGACCCGCGCGGCCGGCGGTCTCGCCTCCGCCGCCCTGATGGCCGCTGTGTTCCCCGGCAACGTGCAGATGGCGCGGGACGCCCGTCGGCCGCGGACCCGGGCGATCACGCTGCTGCGCCTCCCGCTCCAGATCCCGCTCGTGCTCTGGGGGCTCCAGGCGGCACGCAGCCGCTGACGCAAGCCCGCGCGGGCGCGGATCGCCCGCTGCTACCGTCCAGGCATGACCGACCAGAGCGCGGACGACCGCCACGACCAGTTGACCAGCGCCCCGAAGGCGACTGAGGCCGACGCGGCCCCGCGCATCGAGGTCTCGACCACCGAGGCCGGCGACACCCGCATCGACATCCGCGAGGACGCCGCCGTGCGTCCGGGCCGGGTCGACGAGAACGGCGACGAGCTCGACGAGAACCGCGACGATGCCTGAGCGCCGCCGTGCCGCCGTCGTCTACAACCCGGTCAAGGTCGACCTGGAGTCCGTGAAGGCGGCCGTGAAGCGCGCCGAGGAGGCCGCCGGCTGGGAGGAGACGCTCTGGTACGAGACCTCCGTCGAGGACCCCGGAGCCGGCCAGACGAAGGAGGCCCTCGCCGCGGGCGCCGACGTCGTGATCGCGGCCGGCGGCGACGGGACGGTCCGCGTCGTGGCGGAGGCCCTCCGCGGCTCCGACGCGTCGCTCGCGCTGCTGCCCTCCGGCACCGGCAACCTGCTCGCCCGCAACCTGAACCTCACGCTCGACGACATCGACAACTCCCTCACCGTCGCGTTCTCCGGTCGGGACCGCGCGATCGACGTCGGGATGATCGACATCGAGACGTCGACGGGCCGCGACCGCCACGCCTACGTCGTGATGGCGGGCCTCGGGATCGACGCGAAGATGCTCGCCAACACCGACGACGACCTCAAGAAGCGCGCCGGCTGGCTCGCGTACGTGGACGCGCTCCGGAAGGCGCTCCTCGACAAGAACCAGCTCGAGTTCCGCTACCGCCTCGACGACTCGAAGACCCGCAAGGTGCGCGCGCACACGATCATCGTGGGCAACTGCGGCGCCCTGCCCGCGAACATCCTCCTGCTGCCGGACGCGGCCGTCGACGACGGCGAGTTCGACATCGTCCTGCTGCGCCCCGAGGGCTTCTTCGGCTGGGTGCAGATCATCTTCAAGGTGGTGTGGGAGAACGGCGTGCTCCGCCGCAGCGGCGTCGTCGGCAAGAAGCTGATGGGCCTGACCAAGGAGGTGTCGGCCCTGCGGTACGTGAAGGGCCGCGACCTCACGGTCCGCCTCGAGCACGCGCAGGAGATCGAGCTCGACGGCGATCCGTTCGGCTCGACCTCGGCGTTCCGCACCTGGATCGAGCCCGGCGGGCTGACGGTGCGCGTCCCGGCCTAGCGCCGGCGGCGGCCGGGCGGATCCGCCCGGTCCGCCTCCCGCCGGGAGAGAGGATCGTCATCCCTCCCGGCGGAGGCGTCTGCTCCGAGCAGGGCGGTGCAGTGCGGCTTCGGGTACCGCACCCCATGCACCTGCATGAACACGGAGACTGTAGTGCGGAATCCGTCGCCGCCGCAACGATCCGGGCGGCTCCGACCGCTCGAACGGGTAATTCCACCTTGTGATGGTCCGTCACCACGACGGATTCCGCAGCTCCTCGGCGACGAGGCGCACGGGATCGGCCGTCCCTCGGCCGACGGTGCTTCTCCCCGGCACGGCGCCGACACGCGCACGAAACGCCCGCCCGCTACCGTGCGGACATGACATTCCGTGCGTCAGCCGCGCTCTGCGCGCTCGTGGCCTCCTCCCTCCTCCTCGCACCCGCCGCCATCGCCTCCCCCGCCGCCCGCGCGGGCGCCGTCGACGGGGGCACCAGCGCCGGCGATCCGTACTTCCCCGGCCTCGGCAGCAGCGGCTTCGACGCCCTCACCTACAGCCTCGTCCTGACGTACGACCCGGCGACCCGGGCCCTCGGCGGCCGGGCCGTGGTGACGCTCGCGCCCCAGAAGGACCTGCGCTCCCTCTCCTTCGACCTGACCGGCCTCACCGTCTCGAAGGTCACCGTCAACGCCGGGGGCGCCCGGTTCTCGCAGTCGGGGGACGAGCTGACCGTCACGCCCGCCCGGACCCTCCGGAAGGGCCTTCCCGCGCTGGTGAGCATCGACTACGCCGGGACCACCGGGAATCCCGTCGACGGCACCGGGGCCCCCTTCGGCTGGTGGTCGACGGACGACGGCGCCCTGGTCGCCAGCGAGCCGGACGGCGCCTCGACCTGGTACCCCGTCAACGACTCTCCCGCCGACAAGGCGCGCTACACCTTCAGCATCACGGTCCCGGAGGGCCGGACGGTGGTCGCGAACGGCCTGCCGATCGGCTCCCCCACCACGTCGAAGGGCTGGACGACCTCGCGCTGGGTCGAGACCAGCCCGATGGCGAGCTATCTCGCCATGGTGAACATCGGCGACTACGACCTGGTCCGCTCCACCCAGGGCGGCGTGACGACGATCGACGCGATCGACCGGGACATCACCGGCGACACCCGCGCCCGCACCGAGGCGGCGCTCGCGAAGCAGGGCGCGATCATCGACTACTTCTCCTCGGTCTTCGGCCCGTACCCGTTCCGCTCGGCCGGAGCCGTGGTCGACGACGAGCGGATCGGCTACGCCCTCGAGACCCAGGGACGCTCGTTCTACTCCGGCGGCGCGGACGAGTCGACCGTCGCGCACGAGACCGCGCACCAGTGGTACGGCGACAGCGTCACTCCGGAGACCTGGTCCGACATCTGGCTGAACGAGGGCTTCGCGACCTACGCCGAGTGGCTCTGGGAGGAGCACAGCGGCGGTGCGAGCGTCACCGAGTCCGCCGCCCGGGTCGCCGCCGCTCCCGCCGACGACCCGTTCTGGTCGACCGCCGTCGCCGACCCCGGAGCCGCGGGACTCTTCGACGCGCCCGTCTACGATCGCGGCGGCCTGACGCTCGTCGCCCTCCGCGACCGGATCGGCGCGGACGCGTTCGGCGTGCTGCTGAAGCGCTGGGCCTCCGAGAACCGCTACTCGAACGCGACGACCGCCGACTTCCAGGCCCTGGCCGAGAACGTCTCCGGCTCCGATCTGGCGGAGTTCTTCGACACCTGGCTGCGCACGCCGGAGAAGCCCGCCGGTCTCTGACCCCCGGATCGCCGCGGCGCGGCCGGGGTGTCAAGGAGGGACGGCAGGTCGGGCCGAGCCGATACCGTCCCTCCATGGGCTTCTTCGACCGCAACGACTCCTCGACCCGCGCCGCCGCGCCGCAGCCGAGCGCACCCGATCCGCAGCGGCGGGTCTGGAGCGACGGCCTCGGCCGGTTCGCGACCCGCTGCCTCCAGGTGGTCATCGTCCTCCTGCTGGCCTCGGTGCTCGTCTTCGCGATGACGCAGCTCACGCTGGTGCTCATCCCCGTGATGATCGCGCTCATCCTCGCCGCGGCGATCCACCCGGTCCTGTCGTGGATGCGGCGCAAGGGCGTGCCGTCGATCCTCGCGACCTGGCTGGCGCTGATCGGGCTGCTCGCGATCCTCGGCGCGGTCGGCTGGCTGATCACGGTCGCGGTCCGCAACCAGTGGGACGAGCTGGTCAGCAGCGCCTCCGACGGCATCACCTCGCTGCAGGACTACGTGCAGCACCTGCCGTTCCAGATCACCGACGAGCAGATCGAGTCCGCCCGCCAGTCGGTCGTCGACTTCCTCACCTCCAGCTCGTTCGGCAACGGAGCGCTCGCGGGCGTCTCCGCGGCGGCGAACTTCATCACCGGCCTCGTCCTGATGATCGTGGTGCTCTTCTTCTTCATGAAGGACGGCCCGAAGATCTGGGAGTTCCTCCTGCGCCCCTTCACCGGCTCGGGGTACGAGCGCGCCAAGCGCGTCGGGCACAAGACGGTGGACGTGCTGGGCGGCTACGTCCGCGGAACGGCGACCGTCGCGGCGGTCGACGCGATCGGCATCGGCGTCGCGCTGGCGATCATCCAGGTGCCCCTGGCGATCCCGCTGGCCGTCATCGTCTTCCTCACCGCCTTCATCCCGATCGTCGGAGCGACGGCCGCCGGCATCCTCGCCGCTCTCGTCGCGCTGGTCGCCAACGGCCCGGTCGCCGCGCTGATCGTGATCCTGGTCGTCATCGGGGTCAACCAGCTCGAGGGCAACTTCCTCCAGCCGGTCGTGATGGCGCGCTCGCTGAAGCTGCACCCGCTGATCGTGCTGATCGCGCTGACCGTGGGCACCGTCCTCGCCGGCATCGTCGGCGCCGTGCTGGCCGTGCCGATCGCTGCGGTCGTCTGGGGCATCGTCTCGATCTGGAACGGCCCCTCCGACCCCGCCGAGCCCGCGCGGCAGAAGCGCCCCGAGACGGTCTAGGCCCTCGGGCTCGTCGAGCGCGCGCCTAGCGCTCGACGATCCCGTCGCGCAGCGCCTGGCGGCGGAGCGAGATCTTCGTGCCGACGGCGAGCCCCTCCGCCCGGTACTTGCCCCGGGCGCTGCGCAGCGAGCTCCGCGCGGCGTCCTGGGTGATGCCGAGGAGCGTGGCGACCTGCTTCAGCGGCATCCCGTCGACGAAGAGGCGGACGATCTCCCGCTCCCGGTGCGTCAGGGTGCCCGGGCGGTCGGCCCCCAGCAGCTCCCGGGTCTGCGCCGTCAGGAAGCGCTCGTCGCTCGCCGCCGCGCGGATCGCCGCGAGGATCGTCTCCGTCCGCTCGCTCTTGACCACGTAGCCGTGCGCTCCGGCCTCGAGCGCCCGGCTGATCGTGCCCGGCTCGGAGTGGGTGCTGATGATGATCGTGGCGGCGCCGGCGGCCGCGATGATCCGGATCTTCATCGCCAGGTCGAGCTCGTCGCCGAGGTCGATGTCCAGCAGCACCACGTCGGTCGGGAAGGCCGGGTGCGCGAGCAGGTCCGTCCAGGTGCCGGCCGTCGCCGCCACGCGGATGTCCGGGCCCGAGCGGCGGATCCACTCGGCCAGCGCCGCCAGCAGGATCGGGTGGTCGTCGAGGATGGCCAGGGTGATCGCGGGCTGGTCGTTCATGTCGTCGTCCTCCTCCGGGGCCGGTGAGCGACGAGGATTCTCGTCGCGCCGTGGTCGGTCGTCGTGCGGTGCTCGCCGAGCTCGCTGAGGATGCCCCAGACCGAGCGGTCCAGGTCGCGGGCTCGGATGCCCGCGGCGACGAGGGTGAGCTCCACTTCGCCGCCAGCGCCCGCCTCCAGGCGGACGGCCAGCGAGGGCCGGGCCGCCGGGACGGTGAGCAGCCAGAGCACCGAGAGCAGGCGCGAGCGGTCGAGCGGAGGCAGCAGCGCGGCGGCTCCGGCGGGATCGTCCACCGCGACCGCGGAGGACAGCAGCGCCGACTCCTCCACGGCGATGCGCAGCCAGGTGCGGTCGTGGCTGCGGGCGAGCGCCTCCCGGAGCTCGTCTCCCAGCACGCGCGCCCGCTCGCCCAGCTCCTCGTCCAGCGGCACCGGCGTCCGGACCCGCTCGAGGAGCTCCTCGATGCGGGCGTCCACCTGCGAGAACTCGTCGTCCGCGGCGTGGACGGTGCTGTCGGCCAGGCTCCGGTCGAGCGTGCGCCGCACGTACTGGTCGAGCGCGGTCAGCACGACGACGCACACGGCCGCCGGTGCGGTGGCGAGGAGGACGTTGCCCACCGCGAGGGCGGCGCCTCCGTCGCCGAGCAGCGCCTGGCCGACGAGTCCGAGCGCCGCGAGCGCGACCAGGACCACGAGGGCGAGGAACGAGCGCGAGAGCGGCTGGAAGGTGATCAGCGCGATCACGCCCGCGCCCACTCCCACGCAGACCGACGGGTAGTACATCGGAGCCGGAGTCGGCAGCGCGTGGTCGGCGAACTCGAGCAGCAGCGCGACCACGTCGACGCCGAGGACGCCCGCGAAGGCCCAGCGCGGCAGCTCGCCGTGGCGGCGCAGGGCGATCGCTGCCCCCGCCGCGCTGGCGGCGATCACGAGCAGCCAGGAGAGACCGCTCACCCAGGTCGCGGACCGGGCGTCGAGGGACCAGAGGTACGAGATCAGTCCGCGGATGTCGAGCATCACCGCCATGGTGAGGAAGCCCAGCCCGAGGTAGCTCCCGCTCAGGCGGTTCGGCCGCGTCAGGCGCTCGCGGATGCTCCACAGCGCTCCGGGGCTCCGGTCCGCCGCGCGGACCAGCTCGAGGAGCGTCCCGTCCTCCGGCCCCTCCTCCTGCCGCCTCCCGCTCACAGCGGCACGCTCGGCAAAGGCACGCTCAGCAGCACGGTCGCGCCGGATCCCGGCGCCGAGAAGACCCGGACCGTGCCGCCCACCGCCTCGACGCGGCCGACGACGGACTCCGCGAGGCCCAGGCGCCCCGGCGGCACCGCGGCCGGATCGAAGCCGCGCCCCTCGTCCGTGACGACGACCCGGAGCGAGCCCGCCTCCTCCGCGACGCTCACATGCGCCACCGCGGCCCCGGAGTGACGGCGCACGTTCTCGAGGCACTCCCCGGTCGCGCGCGCCACGGCGTCGAGCACCTCCGCGCGGATCCGCGGCTGGGCACCGCCGTGCCAGCGCACCTCCACGCCCACCGTCGCCGAGCGCCG
>NZ_PSWM01000008.1:0-131243 GCF_002932795.1 Rathayibacter sp. AY1B5 | reverse complement strand
GATGCAGTGGACCACGGCCTACACCGAGAGCGTCCACACCTACGCGAACACCATCAACACCCACGAGGGCGGCACCCACGAGGAGGGCTTCCGCGCCGCGCTGACCACGCTGGTCAACCGCTACGCGCGCGCGAACAACCTCCTCAAGGAGAAGGACGAGAACCTCTCGGGCGACGACATCCGCGAGGGCCTCACCGCCGTGGTCTCGATCAAGCTCGGCGAGCCGCAGTTCGAGGGCCAGACCAAGACCAAGCTCGGCAACACCGAGGCGAAGGCGTTCGTGCAGCGCGTCGCCGGCGAGCAGCTGGCCGACTGGTTCGACCGCAACCCGAGCCAGGCCAAGGACATCATCCGCAAGGCGATCCAGGCGGCCTCGGCCCGCATGGCGGCGCGGAAGGCGCGCGAGACCGCCCGCCGCAAGGGCCTGCTCGAGGGCGGCGGCATGCCGGGCAAGCTCAAGGACTGCCAGTCCAAGGACCCGTCGATCTCCGAGATCTTCATCGTCGAGGGCGACTCGGCCGGCGGATCCGCAGTGCAGGGCCGCAACCCCGAGACGCAGGCGATCCTCCCCCTGCGCGGCAAGATCCTCAACGTCGAGAAGGCCCGACTCGACCGCGCTCTCGGCAACAACGAGGTCCAGGCGATGATCACGGCATTCGGCGCCGGCATCGGCGAGGACTTCAACCCCGACAAGGCGCGGTACCACAAGATCATCCTGATGGCCGACGCCGACGTCGACGGCCAGCACATCACGACGCTGCTGCTGACGCTCCTCTTCCGCTACATGCGCCCGCTGATCGACCTCGGCTACGTCTACCTCGCGCAGCCGCCGCTGTACCGCCTGAAGTGGTCGAACTCCCCGCACGAGTACGTCTACAGCGACCGCGAGCGCGACGCCCTGATCACGCACGGCTCGGCGACCAACAAGCGCATGCCCAAGGAGAACGGCATCCAGCGCTACAAGGGCCTCGGCGAGATGGACTACAAGGAGCTGTGGGAGACCACGATGGACCCCGCCACGCGGACCCTCCTCCAGGTCACGCTCGATGACGCGGCCGCAGCCGACGAGATCTTCTCCACCCTCATGGGCGAGGACGTCGAATCCCGCCGCTCCTTCATCCAGAAGAATGCGAAGGACGTCCGTTTCCTGGACATCTGACCGCTCAGCGTGGCGGCGCCCGGATCGCACCGCGATCCGAAAGGCGGCAGCCCCGCGGCACACGGCCGCGGCCCCGGCCACCTGCAGGACGTGACGGCGGCCCTCAATGGGCCGCACCAACACCGCCGAACCGCCACCCGCTCGCCCCACACCACCCACCGACACCTGACACCCAGCGCGACCGCCGCCCCCGCTCCTCCGGGGCACGGACCCACCTGAGAGACCAGAGACCATGGCAGAAGAACCCACCACCCCCACCGGCCCGGACGAGAGCGACGACATCGTCACCGAGACCGGTGTGGTGATCCACGGTCACGACAAGATCGAGCCGGTCGACCTGCAGCTCGAGATGCAGCGCTCCTACCTCGACTACGCGATGAGCGTCATCGTCGGCCGCGCCCTGCCGGAGGTGCGCGACGGCTTGAAGCCCGTGCACCGCCGCGTGATCTACGCCATGTACGACGGCGGCTACCGCCCGGACAAGGCGTTCTCGAAGTGCTCGCGCGTCGTCGGCGACGTGATGGGCCAGTTCCACCCGCACGGCGACTCCGCGATCTACGACGCGCTGGTCCGCCTGGTGCAGCCGTGGAGCCTCCGCTACCCGCTCGCGCTCGGGCAGGGCAACTTCGGCTCCCCCGGCAACGACGGCGCGGCCGCCCCCCGGTACACCGAGACCAAGATGGCGCCGCTCGCGCTCGAGATGGTCCGCGACATCGACAAGAACACCGTCGACTTCCAGGACAACTACGACGGCCGCACGCGCGAGCCCGCGATCCTGCCGGCCCGGTTCCCGAACCTGCTGGTCAACGGCTCCGTCGGCATCGCAGTCGGCATGGCGACCAACATCCCGCCGCACAACCTGCGCGAGGTCGCCGCCGGTGCGAAGTGGGCGCTCGAGAACCCGGACGCGACGCGCGAGGAGCTCCTCGAGGCGCTGCTGCAGCGGATCAAGGGACCCGACTTCCCCACCGGTGCGCAGATCCTCGGCGTCCGCGGCATCCAGGACGCCTACCGCACCGGCCGCGGCTCCATCACGATGCGCGCCGTCGTCTCCATCGAGGAGATCCAGGGCCGCACCTGCCTCGTCGTCACCGAGCTGCCGTACCAGGTGAACCCGGACAACCTGGCGATCAAGATCGCCGAGCTGGTCAAGGACGGGCGCGTCTCGGGCATCGCCGACATCCGCGACGAGACCTCCGGTCGCACCGGCCAGCGCCTCGTCGTCGTCCTCAAGCGCGACGCCGTGGCGAAGGTGGTTCTGAACAACCTCTACAAGCACACGCCGCTGCAGGAGAACTTCGGCGCGAACATGCTCGCGATCGTCGACGGCATCCCGCGCACGCTCTCGCTGGACGGCTTCATCCGCGCCTGGGTCGACCACCAGGTCGAGGTCATCGTGCGCCGCACCCAGTACCTCCTCGACGAGGCGGAGGCGCGGATCCACATCCTGCGCGGCTACCTCAAGGCGCTCGACGCGCTCGACGAGGTCATCGCCCTCATCCGCCGCTCCCCCACCGTCGAGGAGGCGCGCGACGGCCTGATGGAGCTGCTCGACATCGACGAGGTGCAGTCCCGCGCCATCCTCGACATGCAGCTGCGCCGCCTCGCGGCCCTCGAGCGCCAGAAGATCATCGACGAGCACGACCGGATCCAGGCCGAGATCGAGGACTACAAGTCGATCCTCGCGAGCCCCGAGCGCCAGCGCACCATCATCTCGGACGAGCTCGACGAGATCGTGGACCGCTTCGGCGACGACCGCCGCACCGAGATCCTCTTCGGGTTCGACGGCGACATGAGCGTCGAGGACCTGATCCCCGAGGAGGAGATGGTCGTCACCGTCACCCGCGGCGGTTACCTCAAGCGCACCCGGAGCGACTCCTACCGGGCCCAGCACCGCGGCGGCCGCGGCGTGCGGGGTGCGCAACTGAAGGCCGACGACATCGTCGAGCACTTCTTCGTCACCACCACGCACCACTGGCTCCTGTTCTTCACGAACACCGGCCGCGTGTACCGCGCCAAGACCTACGAGCTGCAGGAGGCCGGCCGCGACGCCAAGGGCCAGCACATCGCGAACCTGCTCGCGCTGGAGCCGGGGGAGCAGATCGCGCAGATCCTCGACATCCGCGACTACGAGGCGGCCCGCTACCTCGTCCTCGCCACGCGCGACGGCCTCGTGAAGAAGACGGCCCTCTCGGAGTACGACACGAACCGCTCCGGCGGCATCATCGCGATCAAGCTGCGCGACGGCGACGAGCTCGTCTCGGCGCTCCTGGTGGAGGAGGACAGCGACGTGCTGCTGGTCTCCCGCAAGGGCATGTCGATCCGCTTCACCGCGTCCGACGAGGCGCTGCGTCCGATGGGCCGCTCCACCTCCGGTGTCCGCGGCATGTCGTTCCGCGGGGAGGACCGCCTCCTCGACGCCAACGTCGTCAGCGACGAGGGCTTCGTGTTCGTGGTCACCGAGGGCGGCTACGCCAAGCGCACCGCGGTCGACCAGTACCGACTCCAGGGACGCGGCGGCCTGGGCATCAAGGTGGCCAAGCTGGAGGAGAAGCGCGGCGACCTCGTGGGCGCCATCATCACCGGAGAGGACGACGAGGTGCTCGTCGTGCTCGCCAGCGGCAAGGTGGTACGCTCTGCGGTGGCCGAGGTACCGGCCAAGGGTCGCGACACCATGGGAGTCGTCTTCGCACGATTCGCTGAGGACGACCGCATCATCGCACTCGCCAAGAACACCGAACGCAATCTCGACGCCCAGGACGAGGATCCCGACGCCGCGGCGCCGGCCGAGTCCGCTCCGGTGTCGGAGGAGGATGGGTCCGTAGATGAGTAGCACCGTCGCCGAGAAGCTCGCCAGGAAGTCCGCGAAGAGCCCGGCGGCGAAGCAGGTCCGCCTGAAGCTCGTCTACGTCGACTTCTGGTCGGCCGTGAAGCTCTCGTTCCTGCTGGGCCTGACGCTCGCGATCATCACGATCGTCGTCGTCTACCTGGTCTACACGGTCCTGGCCCAGACGGGCGTGTTCGATGAGGTCAACGGCCTCGTGCAGGACATCGCCGGCGCGGAGGCGTTCGACCTCAACACGATCATCTCGCTGCCGCAGGTCATGGGCTTCGCGATCGTCGTCGCGGTGCTGAACACCATCGTCACCACCGCGCTCGGCGCGATCGTGGCGCTGCTGTACAACCTCAGCGTCAAGATCACCGGCGGCCTCCTGGTCGGCTTCACCAACCAGTAGGGCGCACGGTCCGGCCGATTGGGATTCCTGCTCGATGTCGGGTAGAGTCTCCTCTGGCCATTCCGGGGGTATAGCTCAGGCGGTTAGAGCGCTTCACTGATAATGAAGAGGTCCCAGGTTCAAGTCCTGGTACCCCCACCCGGTCCGAACGGCCCGTCACCTCGCGGTGGCGGGCCGTTCGACTCTCGGAGACGGGTCATCCCGTCTCCGGCCCGGGGCCTTAGCTCAGTTGGTAGAGCGCCTGCTTTGCAAGCAGGATGTCAGGAGTTCGAATCTCCTAGGCTCCACACTTCCTCTCCCCTCACGGGTGCGCCCTTTCGCAGGATCCTCTGCTCGGACAGCCGAGCCGCCCGCTCAGCGGTCCGTGCAGGCGAGACCGAGGAACTGCTGCACCGAGAGGGTCTCGGACGTCCCGTCGCGGATGTCGCCGACGATGATCTCGCCGACGGAGAGAGTGTCGAACTGCTCGGCCGTGAAGACGACCGGACGGGCGAGCACGGAGCGGTCGGTCGCGTAGGCGCCGAGCGCGAGGTCGACGCCGAGCGGGAACCGCTCGATCACCGTGTCGGCCGGCCACACCGTGGAGCCGGAGAGGTCGGTCGCGCCCAGCTGCGTGACGGGCGACGGGGAGACCCAGCGGGTGACTCTCCGCAGTCCGTCGCCGATGGTCAGGGGGGCGGAGTCGGAGGCGGCGAGGTCGAGGCCGTCGACGGACCCCGAGCACACGACGACGACCCCGAGGACCTCTCCCCGCTCGCCACCCCGTCCGAGCCCTACCGCGGCCGTGGTCACCGGCTCTTCGGAGGCGCACCCCGAGAGCGCCAGGGCGCCGAGCAGCACGACGGTGCTCGCGAGCGCGGCGCGACGGTGCATGGGTCCTCCCGCGGCCACCCTACGCGGGCAGGGCGAGGGCCAGCGCGGCGAGAGCCTGCGGGAGGGAGGGGGCGCCCTCCGCTCGGAAGACCACCTCTCCGGTCGTGCCGCGCACGACGACCGTGGGGGTCGAGCGGATGCCGGCGGCCTCGGCCTCGACGGGGTGGAAGGCCACGTCGCGCTCGCGGATCTCGGCGGCGGGGACGAGCTCCGCAGCACGCTCCAGCACCGAGCGCGCGGCATGGCAGGCGCCGCAGAAGGCGGAGGTGTAGAGCTCGACGATCACGACGAGGGGAACGTCGGCGCCCGGCCGGGGATTCCCGGGCACCGTCAGCGGAGGAGCCAGGCCTCGTTCATGGTGAGGGCCGCATCGACGAGCTCGACGCGCTCCAGCTCCTCGACGTCGCTCAGGGGGAACCAGGCGGCCGCGTCCGTGGAGCCGTCCACCTCGTGGGTGAGCTCGCCGCCCACGATGCGGGCGCGGTAGACGACGCGGATGGCGTGCAGAGGTCCGGCCTCGGGATCACTGCGGCGGTGCGCGGGGATCACGTGCGAGTCCACGCCGATGAGGGCCTCGAGCTCGGCGCGGTAGCCCGTCTCCTCGAAGATCTCGCGGACCGCGGCGTCGGCGGGCGACTCGCCCTCGTCGATCCCGCCGCCCGGAAGCGTCCAGGCCGACCAGGGCCCCTGGCTCCAGTGCGCGAGCAGCATCCGCTCGCCGTCGATGATCACGCCGTACGCGGCGACCCGGATGTCCACCGCAGAAGCCTAACCCGGGCATGCGGAGGAGCCGGACCCCCCGGAGGGGCCCGGCTCCAGCGACGAGGACGTCAGGAAGCGGTCGAGGCCGCGTTCTGCGCGGCGCTCTGCGGCTCGTCCTCGGCGACCCACAGCTCGTCGTCGGCGCGGAACGTCTGCCAGACGGCGTAGCCGATGCCGCCGACGGCGACCAGCGCGGCGCCGATCGCGAAGACCGTGCCGACCTTGTTCTTCTTCTTGGGGGGAGTGGTGAGCTCCTCCCAGCGCGCCTTCGAGATCTCGGCGAGCTTCGCGCGGTTCTTCGAGTCCTTGGCGGCCTCGAACGCGGCGGCGGCCGTGCCGCCCACAGCGGCGAAGGTCGGGACGACCTTGTGCTTGTAGGCGTGACGGGCCGAGGAGTAGGTGCCCTCGACGGCCGAGACACCGTTGTCGTAGACCGGCTTGACGCGCGAGTCGTACGTGTCCTTGACGAAGGGGACGAGCTCCTTCTTGGCGTACTTCGACGCGTGGCGGCGGCTCTTCTCGAGCACGGAGGCCGCGTGCGCCAGCACCTCCTGCTGCTCGCCCCAGACCGCCTCGGCGTTCTTGCGAAGACGCTTGAGGTCCTTCTTGTGCTTACGTGACAGACCCATGTTGGTCCTCCATCGGCTACGAGCAGCGAACGCCTCAATACTGCCACTCATCGATCGGCGTCCGCATCGCGCACCCAGCGCATTGACACCGGGCGTTGCAGGGGCCTACAGACGCGCTGTGCGAGAATCCGAGCATGCCTTTGCACACCGCAGTCGCGACGTTCCACACCAACAAGGGCGACATCGTCGTCAACCTCTACGGGAACCACGCTCCCAAGACGGTCCGCAACTTCGTCGGTCTCGCGACCGGCGACATCGAGTGGACCCACCCGGCCACGGGTGCGAAGACGAAGGAGCCGCTCTACAACGGCACCGTCTTCCACCGCATCATCCCCGACTTCATGCTCCAGGGCGGCGACCCGCTCGGCCAGGGCATCGGCGGCCCGGGCTACCAGTTCGACGACGAGATCAACTCGGAGCTCGACTTCACCCAGCCCTACATCCTCGCGATGGCGAACGCCGGCAAGCAGGCGGGCCGCGGGACCAACGGCTCGCAGTTCTTCATCACCGTGGCGCCGACCACCTGGCTCCAGGGCAAGCACACCATCTTCGGCGCCGTCGCCGACGAGGAGTCGAAGAAGCTCGTGCAGTCCCTCTCGGCGGTCCCCACCGACGGCCGTGACAAGCCGCTCGAGGACGTCGTGATCGAGAGCGTCGAGATCACCGAGGTCTGATCGCCTCATCCACCACTCATTCGAGGGCCGGGTCCGTCAGGGCCCGGCCCTCGTTCTCCCCGGAGGCACGTCCGTGACCCAGGTCCCGCCGAGCAGCACCTACTCCTGCTACCGACACCCCGACCGGCAGAGCTTCGTGCGCTGCCAGCGGTGCGGCCGCACCATCTGCGGCGAGTGCCAGACGCCCGCTCCGGTCGGCGTGATCTGCCCGGACGACATGGCGCAGCAGCGCGCCACCGCGCCGCGCACCCGCGGTCCCCTCCTCTCCCGCGTGCGGGCGATGACCCGCGCCGACCAGCCGACCGTGACCTACGCGATCATCGCGCTGTGCATCGTGCTGTGGATCGTCGAGATCCTCCCCTTCGTCGGCGGGCCGGCGGTCAACGCGCTCCTGTACGCCCCCGCCTACACGCTCCCCGGCTTCGGCGCCGGGTTCGAGCCGTGGCGGATGCTCACCTCGGTGTTCCTCCACAGCACCTCTCTCTTCATCGTCATCCCGTTCCACCTGGTGCTGAACATGTACACGCTGTGGGTGTTCGGCATGGTGCTCGAGCGGATGCTGGGCCGCGGGCGCTACCTCACCCTCTTCCTCCTGAGCGGGTTCGCCGGCTCGGTGGGCGTCCTGCTCCTCGCGAACCCGCTGACCCCGGTGATCGGAGCCTCCGGAGCGATCTTCGGGCTGATGGGCGCGTACCTGGTGATCCTCCGGCACCTGGGCGGTCAGGCGTCGCAGCTGCTGGTGCTGGTCGGACTGAACCTCGTCATCGGCTTCCTGCCCGGGATGAACGTGGCGTGGCAGGCGCACGTCGGCGGCCTGGTGGCGGGCGCGCTCATCGGGCTGGTCTTCACGAAGACCCGGCAGCGCGCCCAGCGGCGCACGCAGAACCTCCTCGTCGGGCTCATCGGAGTCGGCCTGGTGGCGATCACCGCGGGCGCCTACGTCCTCGGCTGATCCCGTTCCCTCCCGCAGCGGCGGGTCCGGCAGTGCCTCGCGCACTCCCGGGCCCGCCGCTCCGTCGTTCCCGCGGCGACCGTCCCCACCACTGTCCACAGGTGCTCTCACCAGGTGGGGAGAAAGTTATCCACAGAGTTGTTAACACTGGGGAGAACGTCCCGAGTGTCCTCCTCGGGATGACGACTCGGGGACGGTGGCGCATCGGAAGACCGGCGCACTGGCGCGGATCCGGGCCCTCCTCGCCTCGAGGAGTGCAGCGTGGAGGGGACCGCGGAGTTCTCCACAGGAGATTCCACAGCTGGGGATAATTACAGCGGTGTAGTTCTCCGGCGGACGGCCTCGAGTGCTGTCGCCTCACGGTCGTCGTCGTGGTGCAGCGAGGTGGCGAACCCGGCCGCCTGGAACGCGGAGGCACTCGCCGCGGCCTGATCCGCGCCGACCTCGATCACGACGACGCCGTGCGGTGCGAGCCACGCGCCCGCCTCCTGAGCGATGCGGCGGTGCAGGGCGAGCCCGTCCGCGCCGCCGTCGAGCGTGAGCACCGGCTCGTGCACCCGGGCCTCCGGCGGCATGAGCGCGATCGCCGCTGTGGGGACGTAGGGGGCGTTCACGACGACGACGTCGATCCGCCCGCGCTCGCTCGCGGGAAGCGCGTCGAAGAGGTCGCCCTCGTGGACGTCGGCGCGGCCTGCGAGCGTGCGGCGGGCGCAGGCGACGGCGGCGGGGGAGAGGTCGGCCGCGAGAAGGCGGACGTCCGGCCGCTCCTCGGCGATCGACCGGGCGAGGGCGCCGGATCCGCAGCAGAGGTCGAGCACCACGGCGCCGTCCGAGAGGACCTCCAGGGCGCAGTCGACCAGCCACTCGGTGCGCACGCGGGGCACGAAGACGCCGGGTGCGACGGGGACGCGCAATCCGCGGAAAGCGACCCAGCCGAGGATCTGCTCGAGGGGCTCGCCCGTCTCGCGGCGGCGGAGCAGCAGCTCGAGGTCGGAGGAGGAGCCGGCGGCCTCCTCGAGCAGGCCCGCCTCCTCCTCGGCGAAGACGCAGCCGACGGCGCGCAGCCGCTCCACCGACGACGAACGCCCCGTCGGCGGACCGGACGGGGCATCGTTCACGACTCGGGGAGGCTCAGCGCCAGCGCGTCGTCATCAGGAAGCCGATGAACGCGATGCCGAAGCCGATCAGGATGTTCAGGTTGCCGAGATCGGGGATCGGCAGGGTGCCCTGGCTCACGTAGAAGACGATGATCCAGGCGAGCCCGAGCAGCATGAAGCCGAACATCACCGGCTTGAACCAGACCGGATTCGGTGCGTTCTCGCCGGTCCGGGCTTCGTCGCGCTCGGGCTTCGGGCTCTTAGTCGCTCGTGCCATGCCGACCACTGTACCGGGCGGAGGCTCCAGGCCGGGAGCGCCGGGGCTGCACGGGTGCTGTGCGCGCTCGCGGAGCGGCCGGTGCGGGCGCTCGAGCGGTCCCACCGGCCCTCCTCGGGCGGAGGCTGGGGAGGGCTCTCCACAGGTCCGGAGCACGCGCCACAGCCGGTCACGGCTCGCGCCTAGACTCGTCGCATGACCGCCCAGAACCCCGACGGGGCGGCTCTGCGGCCGCGAGGGAAGCGACGGAGGGCCCGCCCGGTCCGACGACTCTCGTTCTTCGGAGTCGTCGGCGAGCTCCTGATGACCGCCGGCGTCCTGGTCCTGCTCTTCCTGGCCTGGCAGCTGTGGTGGAACGACGCAGTGATCGCCGGCCGGCAGACGACGCAGGCGGCGGAGCTCCGCGAGACCTGGGGCGACTCCTCTCCGGCCCCGCAGCCGACCGGGGCCGCTCCGACCGGGGCCGCTCCGACCGGGGCCGCTCCGGCGGAACCGGTGATCGCGACCGCCGCCGCCCTCGACACCTCCTTCGGCAACCTCTACATCCCGCGGTACGGCGAGGGGTGGGTGCGCACGATCGCCGAGGGCATCGACGCCGAGAACGTGCTCGACGAGGGGAGCATCGGCCACTACCCGGGGACGCAGATGCCCGGCCAGGCCGGCAACTTCGCGCTCGCCGCGCACCGCAGCGCGTACGGCGGAGGCATGCACCTGATCGACGAGCTCCAGCTCGGCGACCCGATCTACATCGAGACGGCGGACGGCTGGTACACCTACCGCTTCCGCAACCTCGAGTACGTCCAGCCCTCCGACGTCCAGGTGATCGACCCCGTCCCGTGGACTCCGGACGCGGCTCCGACCGACCGCCTGATCACGCTGACGAGCTGCAACCCCCTCTACTCGACGGCCGAGCGCATCATCGCGTACGGCGTCTTCGACTCGTTCCAGCCGCGGTCCGCGGGCGCCCCCGCCGAGATCGCCGCCTCGCTGGCTCAGGAGGGCTGACCGTGTACGCAGCGCTGTGGCGGCTCCTGCCCGGGCCGTGGTGGGTCCGGCTCCTGATCGTCCTCGTCCTCGTCGCGGCGGTCCTGGTCGCTCTCGACGAGTGGGTGTTCCCCTGGGTGCAGTCGCTCGTGCTGGACCGGAACGTGACCGTCGGCTCGTGACCGCCGGCGCGGCCCCGCGGATCCTGGTCGTCGACCACCACGACAGCTTCGTCTTCACGCTGG
Source organism: Rathayibacter sp. AY1B5 (assembly GCF_002932795.1). NCBI lineage: Bacteria > Bacillati > Actinomycetota > Actinomycetes > Micrococcales > Microbacteriaceae > Rathayibacter > Rathayibacter sp. AY1B5. Next base: position 120,355 of record NZ_PSWM01000008.1, on the reverse strand, counting down.
TCTCGTACCTCCGCGAGTTCGGCGCGGAGGTCGACGTGGTCGAGGGCGACGAGCTCGGGAGGGCGGCGCTCCTGGCTCGCGCGGAGGAGGCGGACGGTGTCCTGGTCTCGCCCGGACCGGGCCGCCCCGAGGACGTCCCCGCGTCGACGGCGTTGGTGCAGCGGGCGGAGGCGACCGGGCAGCCGCTGCTCGGAGTCTGCCTCGGCCACCAGGTGCTCGCCCACGCCCTCGGTGCCTCCGTCACGGAGGCACCGGAGCTGCTGCACGGCCGGACGTCGGCCGTCCTCCACGACGGAGATCCGCTCTTCGACGGCCTGCCCTCCGGCTTCGCGGCCATGCGGTACCACTCGCTCGCGGTCGACGGCGAGAGCCTTCCCGAGGAGCTGCGGGTGACGGCGCGGACACCGGAGGGAGTGGTGATGGCCGTCCGGCACCGGAGTGCGCCGCTCGTCGGCGTGCAGTTCCATCCGGAGTCGGTCCTCACTGAGGGCGGGCGGCGCCTTTTCGGGAACTGGCTGCGCGAAGTGAGGTCGGGCGGAGCGTCCGTATCGGCCGACGACACGCCCGGACTCTCGATCCCGGCCCGGTGAGGCGGAATTCGCCGGGCTTATCGGGCTGCTTATCGAGTCGGGATCGGTGAGAATGATCTGCGACCACCGTCCCCCGAAAGGGGATGCCGCCCTGAGCGCGTTCTCACGCAGAAAACCGTCACATGACGGCTAAATGGAGGTGAGCGGGAGGGCTCGTCCGGACAGGGTATGCGTGCGACCTTGTCCACCCCCTTGCACACCCCCCGATCAGGTGGCGGGATTTGACGGGTCCCCGGCGGAGGATGCGACCCTTTTTCCCTGCATAATCAGAGGGCGTCGGCAGGGGGTCGGCGCCACAAGAGAAGTCCGGGGGGACCTGATGGTCGCATCGATCTCCTGGGCTTTCTCGGGAATCCGCGAACTCGAGAATCTCGGTCCGCGCATCGTCGTCAAACCCGGCACTGTTCCGAGCATCACCGGTTCGGGATTCGGCACCGCCGATCTGAGCGTCGTGCTGATGACGGTCTCCCCGCTGCGCGTCCTCCGCGGGACGTGGCCGGCCGACGACACCTCCTTCCTCACCTTCAGCTTCCTCATCGAGGGCTTCGTGCGCATGGTCGCCCCGGACCGGACGGTGCTGCTGCGTCCGGGCTCGATCTCGTACCAGCAGGGGACGACGACGTTCACGACCGAGTCCACGACTCCGGCCACGATCCTCCGCCTCTCGCTGCGCGCCGACGAGATGCGCCGCTACGGCTTCGACACGTCGGCCCCGGTCTACGCGCTCGATCCCGACGCCCGGTCCACCCGTGCCGCCTACGCCTTCACGACCGCCTTCGCCCTCGCGGCGGAGTCCGGGACGGGGCTGCCCGGCGAGGGCGAGGTCACCGGCTTCGCGCACGTGGTCAAGCAGCTCCTCACCAGCGCGTTCCTCGCAGCGGCGAGCTCGCAGCCCGGCACCACGAGCGTCCGAGCCGCGACGCTCGGGCGCGCGCGCACGGTCATCGACCGGACGCACCGGACACCGCGCTGCACCCCGGAGGCGGTGGCCGACGCGGTCAACGTGTCCACCCGCTCCCTCCAGCGGCTGTTCGAGGACGCGGGCACCACGGTCGCGAGCGAGATCGAGCGCTCCCGCGTCGCCAGCGCCGTGGAGCTGCTGCGCCGCCGCCCGCGGGAGGTCCCGCTCGAGGCGATCGCCGCCGCGTCCGGATTCTCGTCGGCGGACCACCTCCGCCGTGCGCTCAAGCGTCGCGAGGGGCTCACCCCGAGCGACATCCGCGGCAGGATCGCGCGCCCCGCGGACGGTTCCGTGGCCGGCGAGGTCGTACGGCTCCAGCCCCCGCTCGCGGACGCGCGCCGGGCGTAGCCGTGCGCCCCGGGGCCGTCGGCCTCGCGGAGCATCGATCCCGACGGTCATCGACCGGACGGGCCCTTCCCGGTGCGGAGCGACGACCCGATCCCGCCGAGCACCGTCGATCGACGACGCAGCCGCAGCGGGCTGCAGGGCGGGTCAGCCCGCGCAGTAGCCGAGCTGGACGGTCGATCCCTGCGGGACGTCGCCCGGAGCCAGGGACTGAGTCGTGATGGGCGGGTTGGCCCGGGTGGCGTCGCAGGTCTCGTCCGGGACCTCGACCCCCACCAGCTGCAGCTTCTCGGAGGCGAGGGTGGCCAGCGCGCTGCTGAGGGACGTCCCGACGAGGTCGGGCAGCGTGACCTGGCCCGAGGAGACGGTGAGGTCGACCGGCGTGCCCGGGGCGACCTGCTGGCCCGCTCCGGGGGAGGCGGAGAGCACGACGTCTCCCGGGACGGTCGGCGAGTTCTCGCGGGTCTGGGAGCCCTCGACGAAGCCGACGGCGGTGAGCGCGTCGATGGCCTCGGCGAGGCTCTGCCCGACGGTGTCCGGCACGGCGACGGGCTGCGGGCCCTGGGACACGACGATGCGGATGACCGTCTCGGGTGCGACGATCGTGCCCGAGCCCGGATCCGTGCGGATCACCTCGCCCTCGGGAACGGTGGAGCTGTACTCCGCGACCTGGCTCGGCACGAGGTCGAGCTCGGTCAGGGTCGACTGCGCGCTGTCGTAGGTCGTCTCGGTGAGGGTGGGGACCTCCCGCGACTGCGACGGGAGCGTCGATGCGGGCTGGAGGGTCAGCACCCAGATCACGAGCGCGGCGACGATCACGGCGAGGACGACGATCGAGGACCAGATCCAGAGGACCGGCGGGCGGCGCTGGGTGCGGACGATCGAGTTGTCCTCGGCCAGCTGGCGGAGGGCGAGCTCGGAGTCGTTGACACCGCCCTGGCTGCGGGCCGCGAAGAGCGAGGTGGTCAGCTCGTCGATCGGGCGGTGGTCGGGGAGGCGTCCGGCGGCGGCGTCGCGCAGGTCGTCGCGGAACTCCGCCGCGCCCTGGAAGCGCTCGTAGCGGTCCTTCGACAGTGCGCGGGCGACGACCGCGTCGAGCGCCGGCGTGACGGCGGGGTTGATGGAGCTCGGCGCCGGCGGCGTCTCGCTGACGTGCTGGTAGGCGACGGCCACCGGGGTGTCGCCGCGGAAGGGCGCACGACCGGTCAGGAGCTCGAAGAGCACGATGCCGGCGGAGTACAGGTCGCTGCGGGCGTCGACCTGCTCGCCCTTCGCCTGCTCGGGGGAGAAGTAGGCCGCGGTGCCGAGGATCGCCGTGGTCTGCGCGACCGTCGCGGCGGAGTCGGAGACGGCGCGGGCGATCCCGAAGTCCATCACCTTCACCTGGCCCGACGGGGTCAGCATGATGTTGCCGGGCTTGATGTCGCGGTGGACGACGCCCGCGCGGTGCGAGTACTCGAGGGCGGTGAGGATTCCCTCCGTGATGCGGACGGCCTCGTCCACGTCGAGGGGGCCCTCGGCGATCAGGTCCTTGAGCAGGCGGCCCTCGATGTGCTCCATGACGATGAAGGGCCGGCGCGACTCGGCGCCGTTGTCGTCGAGCGAGACCTCCTCGCCCGCGTCGAAGACCCGGACGATCGTCGGGTGCGACATGCGCGACGCGGACTGCGCCTCCTGGCGGAACCGCAGGCGGAAGGCGGAGTCGGAGGAGAGGGAGAGCTTCAGCTCCTTGATCGCGACGGTGCGGCCGAGCCGGGTGTCGGTGCCGAGGTACACCTCGGACATCCCGCCGCGGCCGAGCCGGGGCCCGACCTGGTACCGTCCCGCGATCAGGCGACCCTCATCCGTCACGCGCACGCTCCCGCCCTGTACTTCCGTGTGGTGCGGCCCCGAGGAGCCACGGCAAGTGTACCTACGGGCCCCTGGTGTTCCGGGCGGGGGCGCGACGCGACGGCGGCGAGGCGCCCGGCCGGAGCGGTGCCCCGGCCGAGCGCCTCGCCGCTACTCGGCAGGGGTGGCCGTCGCGGTGGGCTTGGAGGTGAGGGTCGGCGCCGGGGTCGGCGTCGGCTCCTCGACGGTGACGGACAGGGTCGGCGAGGCCGCCGACTCCGACTCGCCGCAGAGCACGGTGTACGTGACGTCGATCGTGCCGGCCGTGGTGCCGGCCTGGATCGTCGCGGTCGTCGAGTTCGACGGGTTGGTGCTCGTCACGCTCGCGCCCTCGCCGGTCGCGGTCAGCCGGTAACCGCTCACGGAGGTTCCGCTCGGGCACTGGTTGTAGTTGCTCCAGGTGACGTTGAACGTCGCGCCGGCCTCGACGCTGGAGGCGGCGGGGGTGACGGTCGGCACGGCGGTCGGAGCGTCCGGCGTCGCGACCTCGGTGAAGACGGAGACCTCGATGGTCGTGCCCTTCACCACGTTCGCGGTCGGGTTCACGTCCTCGACGAGTCCGACCTGCTCGGCGGTGGGGGCGCTGGGACCGTCCGCGCGGCGGACGCCCATGCCCAGGGCGTCGAGCTCGGTCTCGACGTCGTCGAAGGAGCGCCCGACGTAGTCGGCCTTGTCGATGACGACCGTGTTCGAGGTCGGCGTCGGCGTGGGGCTCGGAGTCTCGGACGGCGTCGGCGACGGGGCCGTGCTGGTCGTCGCGGTCGGGGAGGCGGCCGGGTCGCTGCTCCCGCCGGTCGTCAGGGCGAAGATCGTGCCCGCGATGACGACGGCGAGGATCACGATGAGGGCGATCAGCGGCCAGGTCCAGGGGCTGCGCCTGCGCGGCTCCTCGGCCGGCTCCAGCGGCTCCTCGACCGGCACGAACGGAGCGGCGGCCGCGGCCGCGGGCGCTCCGGAGGGCAGCACCGTGGTCGCCTGCGTCGCGCCCTGGTTGGAGGGGAGGACCGTGGTCGCCTGCGTCGCGGGCAGGTCGCTGAGGACCGCGGGGACGGCCAGCGCCGCTCCGCGCACGTCGCCCGAGCGCAGCGCCTGGGCCGCCCGCGCGAGGTGCGCGGCGGTGGCGGGGCGGTCGGCCGGCTTCTTGGCGATGCAGGAGTAGACGAGGTTGCGCACCGGCTCGGCGACCGTGACCGGCAGTTCCGGCGGGGTGTCGTTGATCTGCGCCATCGCGATGGCGACCTGCGACTCGCCCGTGAAGGGGCGGCGCCCGGCCAGGCACTCGTACGCGACGATGCCCAGCGAGTAGATGTCGGTGGCGGGGGAGGCGGGCTGGCCGCTCGCCTGCTCCGGGGACAGGTACTGGACCGTGCCCATGACCTGGCCGGTCGCCGTCAGCGGGACCTGGTCGGCGATGCGCGCGATGCCGAAGTCGGTGATCTTGACGCGGCCGTCCGGCGTGATGAGCAGGTTGCCCGGCTTCACGTCGCGGTGCACGAGGCCCGCGGCGTGCGCGGCGTGCAGGGCGAGCGCGGTCTGCGCGACGATGTCGAGGACCTTGTCGGTCGAGAGGACGCGCTCGCGCTCGAGGACGGTCGAGAGCGCCTCGCCGGGGACGAGCTCCATGACCAGGTAGGCCGAGCCGTCCTCCTCGCCGTAGTCGTAGACGTTGGCGATGCCCTCGTGGTTGACCAGCGCCGCGTGACGGGCCTCGGCGCGGAAGCGCTCGAGGAAGCCGGGGTCGCCGAGGTACTCGTCCTTCAGGATCTTGATCGCGATGGTGCGGCCGATCACGAGATCGGTCGCCTGCCACACCTCTCCCATGCCGCCGATGGCGATCCGGGACTGCAGCTCGTAGCGTCCCCCGAAGGTGAGCCCTGTCGTGGGTCTCATTTGTTCAGCACCGCCTCTAGTACCTGTTGTGCGATGGGTGCGGCGATCAGGTTGCCGTACCCGGTCTGGCCGAGCCCCCCACCGTCCTCGACGAGGACGGTGATGGCGTACTGCGGGTCGTCCGCAGGCGCGAATCCGGTGAACCAGAGGGTGTATGGATCGTCGTCGTCGTTCTCGGCGGTACCGGTCTTACCGGCCACTGTGACGCCCCCTATTGTTGCATTCGTCGCCGCGCCGCCCTGGACGCTGGCGACCATCATGGCCTTGACGGCGTCCGCGGTCTGCGTGCTCACCGCCCGGCCGAGCGACTTCTCCTGGAACTGCTGCAGGACGCTGAGGTCCTGCGAGCGGATCGAGTCGACCAGGTTCGGCTGCATCACCTCGCCGCCGTTCGCGATCGCCGCGGAGACCATGGCGATCTGCAGCGGCGTCGCGCGCACCTCGTACTGCCCGAAGGCGGTGAGGGCCGTCTGGGCGTCGTCCGTCTTCGTCGGGTAGGTGCTCGCCTCGACCGACATCGGGATCTCGAGCTCGGTGTCGAAGCCGAACTTCTCGGCCTGCGAGCGGATGGCGTCCGCTCCCAGCTGCACGCCCATCTCGGCCATCGGGACGTTGCAGGAGAGCGAGACCGCGGTCGCCAGGGTGACCGTGTCGCCGGAGCCGCAGAGACCGCCTCCGGAGTTGATCACCTGAGAGGAGGAGCCGGGCAGCGTGTACGCCTCGACGTTGGGGAAGCTCGAGTCTGCGGTGAAGCGGCCGGACTCGAGGGCGGCCGAGGCGACGACGAGCTTGAAGACGGAGCCGGGCGGGTTGAGCGAGCCGCCGATCGCCCGGTTCACGAGGGGCTCGGAGGAGTCGTCGTTCAGCGCCCGGTAGGCGGCGAGGACGTCGTCGGTGTCGTGGGAGGCCAGCGCAGTCGGGTCGAAGGTGGGCTTCGAGACCATCGCGAGGATGCGGCCGGTGGCCGGCTCCGTCACGACGACGGCCCCCGTGTAGTCGCCGAGCGCGTCGAAGGCGGCCTGCTGGGCGACCGGGTCGATCGAGAGCTCGACCGAGGCGCCCTTCGGGTCCTGGCCCGTGACGAGGTTGTTGATCTCGTCGAAGAACTGCGAGTTCGAGGTGCCCGAGAGGTAGTCGTTGAGCGTGCGCTCGATGCCGGTGGTCCCCTGGTTCAGCGTGAAGTAGCCGGTCACGGCGGAGTAGAGCGGGCCGTTCGCGTACTGCCGCTGGAACTTGTACAGGTCGTCCGACGGCGTCGAGGAGGCGATCGGCTGACCGCCGGCGAGGATCGCTCCGCGCTCGGTCGAGAAGCTCTCGTAGAGGGTCCGCGTGTTGCGGCCGTCCTCGACGAGGGAGTCGGCCTGGATCACCTGGATGGTGGTGGTGGAGAGGAAGAGGGCCACGAACATCGTCAGCACGACGAGGCTCACCCGTTTGAGTTCTCGGTTCATCGACGGATCACACCACCAGACGAGGCTGACTGCGGACTGTGTCGGACAGGCGCAGCAGCACCGCCACGATCATCCAGTTCGCCACGAGGGAGGAGCCGCCGGCGGCGAGGAACGGCGTGGTCAGGCCGGTCAGCGGGATGACGCGGGTGACGCCTCCGATGACGATGAAGCACTGCAGGGCGATCACGAACGAGAGGCCGACTCCCAGGAGGCGCCCGAAGTCGTCCTGCCCGGCGAAGCCGATGCGGAACCCGCGCGAGACCAGCAGGAGGTAGAGGCCGAAGATCGCGAACAGCCCGGCGAGACCCAGCTCCTCGCCGAGGCTGGCGATGATGTAGTCGGACTGCGGGACCGGCGTGAGGTCCGGCATCCCCTGGCCGAGGCCCGTGCCGAGGAGCCCGCCGTGCGCGAGGCCGAAGAGGCCCTGCACGAGCTGGTAGCTGCCGCCCGGATCCGCCCCGTAGCGCTCGGCGCTGAAGGGCTCGAGCCAGTTCGCGAAGCGGTTGCCGACGTAGTCGAGCGTCTGGCTCGCCAGGAGCGCACCGCCGAGGAACAGGCCGACGCCGATGAGGACCCAGCTGGTGCGGCCGGTCGCGACGTAGAGCATGACCAGGAACAGGCCGAAGTAGAGCAGCGCCGTCCCGAGGTCGCGCTGGAAGACGATGACGCCCATCGTGACGGCCCAGACCACCAGAATCGGGCCGAGGTCGCGCAGGCGCGGGAAGCGCATCCCGAGGACGGTGCGGCCCACCATCGAGAGGGAGTCGCGGTTGCGCACGAGGTAGCCGGCGAAGAAGATCGCGAGGGCGATCTTGGCGATCTCTCCGGGCTGGAAGCTCGCCACGTCGCCGATCCCGATCCAGACGCGCGCACCGCTGACCTCGCGGCCGATGAAGGGCAGGAGCGGCAGCAGGAGCAGCACGATCGCCGCGAACCCGGCGACGTAGGTGTAGCGGAACAGCACGCGGTGGTTGCGGATGACCAGCAGCACCACGATCGCCGCCACGACGGCCAGGGCGCTCCAGAAGATCTGCCGCACCGCCACCGACTCCCAGCCGGTCGCGCCGTCGGCGATGTCGATCCGGTAGATCTCGGCGACGCCCAGGCCGTTCAGCACGGTGGCGATCGGGAGGAGGAAGGGGTCGGCGGCCGGAGCCGCGAACCGCAGCACGACGTGCACGGCGAGCACGAGCGCCGAGAGGCCGGCGCCCAGCGAGACCAGCGTGGTGTCGATCGAGCCTAGGGCGCCGAGCTGCACGAGCACGATCGCGCCGGCGTCGATCAGGCAGGCGCCGATCAGGAGCAGGAGCTCGAGATTGCGCAGCTTCTGGCGGAAGAAGCCCTGCCGCTCGGGGGCGGGGCGGGCCGTGGCCGTGGCGGCGTCCGTCATGGTGCTCCGTTCGCGTCCGTGAGGCGCTCGACGATGTCGACCGCGCCGGCGTAGGAGTCGGCGCTGATCGTCTGCTCCAGCTGCTCCACGTCGTAGGCGCGGAGGGAGTCGAGCGGGATGCCCGTGTCCTCCTTCACCTCCGAGAGCGAGAGCGGGCCGACCGACTGCTGGATGCCCTGATAGATGATCACGGTGTCCCCGTCGGTGCCGACGTAGAAGCGCGACTGCGTCCAGTCGTAGGCGAAGAGGATCCCGAGGAAGCCGATGATGAGCACGAGGGACAGGCCGACGAGCCAGGTGACGCGGCGGCGCAGGTGCCGGCGGCGGTCCTCCTCGATCAGCTCGTCGAGGTAGTCCTCGGACGCGGGCTCGAAGTGGGTGGGGCCCTGCGCGGCGGGAGCGCGGGGGTGCAGGCGGAGGCCGGGGATCCGGACGCGGTTCTGGGAGTCGTCGGTGCTGAAGGGCGTGGGCGCGGCGGCGGATCCGACGACCACCGGCTCCTCCACGGGGGCGAGGATCCGCGCGGTGTCGCCCGCCCCGGGGATGTCGAGGACGACGACGGTGACGTTGTCGGGGGCGCCGTGCGAGAGGCTGTCGCGGATCAGGCGGTCGGCCACCTGCTGCGCGGTCTCGTCGCGGCTGAGCTCCTTGAGGATCTCGTCGTGCGGGACGACGCCGGAGAGGCCGTCGGAGCAGATCAGCCAGCGGTCGTGCGGCTCGGTCTCGAGCGTCAGCGTGTCGATCTCGGGATTGGTGTGCACGTCGCCGAGGACCCGCATCAGGACGGAGCGGCGCGGGTGCGTCATCGCCTCCTCCTCCGTGATGCGGCCGGAGTCGACCAGGCGCTGCACGAAGGTGTGGTCGGTCGTGACCTGCTCGAGCCTGCCGTCGCGGAGGACGTAGATGCGGGAGTCGCCGATGTGCGCGATCGCCACGGACTCGCCGACGCGGGCGATCGCGCTGACGGTGGTGCCCATGCCGGTGAGCTCGGGGTGGTCGACCACGGCGTCGGCCAGCAGGGTGTTGGCCGCGAGCAGGGTGCGCTTGAGCTCGTCCTCGGCCTCGTAGGTGGAGGCGTAGACGCGGTCGGCCTCCGCGATGCGCTTGATCGCGATGGAGGAGGCGACGTCGCCGCCCGCGTGGCCGCCCATGCCGTCGGCGACGACGAAGAGCTGCCGGCCCGCGTAGCCGGAGTCCTGGTTGTTGGAGCGGATCCTGCCGACGTGCGAGACGGCGGCGCTCTCGCGCACCGCGCCGTGGCCGGAGCCGCTCTCCGGAGTGGGGGCCACGCGCTACGACCGCCGCAGTTCGAAGGTGGTGGTGCCGACCTTCACGGGCGTGTCCAGCGGCACCTTGGTGGGCGCGCCGACACGGCGGCCGTCGAGGAAGGTGCCGTTGGTGGAGTCGAGGTCCTGGATCATCCACTCGTCGTTCCAGAGGAGCAGGCGCGCGTGGTGGGTCGAGGTGTAGTCGTCGCGGATGACCAGCGTCGACTCGGCGGAGCGGCCGATCGTCAGCGGGTCGCCGGTCAGCTCGAGCTCGGTGCCCCGCTTGGGGCCCGAGGTGATCACGAGGCGCTGCGCCGTGTGGACCGTGGCCGCGCCTCCCTGCTCGGCGCGCTCGGCGGCGGCCTCGCGGCTCCTCCGGGCCGAGGGGGCCGACGGGGAGGCGGGCTGCGCGGGCGCGGGAGCCGGGGCGGCCGCGGCGACCACGGGCTGGGCCGCCGTCACGAACGGGGCCTCGGGCGACGCGGCCTGCGCGCCGGGCGGCAGCTTGCGCACGCGCTGCCCGAACAGGTCGGAGCGCAGCGCGTAGACGATGCCGAACACGAAGAACCACAGCAGCGCGAGGAACGCGATGCGCAGGAGGAAGAGAGTGAGCTCGCTCATAGCCGGTCGTCCCAGAATCCCTCGGAGCCGCGTCCGGCTGCCCTGCCGGACGACGGGCGGTCGGAGCGTGCGGGCGCGGAGCCCTGCACGACGCGGTAGACGATCGAGGTGCGCCCGATCGTGATGGTCTGCTCGGGGGCCAGGGGCGCCTGCGTGACGGGCCGGCCGTCGAGGGTGGAGCCGTTCGTGGACCCGAGGTCGTGCACCTGGGCGCGGGAGCCGTCCCAGAGGATCTCCACGTGCTTGCGGGACGTGCCCGAGTCGTCGACGGTGATGTCGGCGTCGCTGCCGCGGCCGATGACGGTGCGCGCCCTGGTGATCGGGTGGCGTCGGCCGTCGATGTCGAGGACGGGCGTGTAGGCGACGGTGCCCTTCACGCTGCGGGAGTCGACCTCGACCATGCCGTCGCTGAGCGCCGGATCGACGGCGAGCGAGATGTCGATCGGGCCGGGGAAGCGGAACCCCTGCTTGGTGGCGTGCTCGGTGGCGACCGTGGTGAGCTCGTCGATCAGCGTGGCGCCGAGGCGCTGCATCCGGTCGAGGTCGGTCGCGGACATCCGCAGGACGAGGCTGTTGGGGACGAGGATGCGGTCGCGGCTGACCACGGCGGCGCTGGTGTCGAGCTCCCGGCGGAGGGCGGAGGCGAGCTCGACCGGCTGCAGACCCGACTTGAAGGTCCGCGCGAACGCGCCGTTGACGACGCGCTCGAGTCCCTTCTCGAAGTTGTCCAGTATGCCCACAGTCTTCCGATCTTCCGGTTCTTCGCCTTCTCGGCGGTCGCGCACGGATCGAGATGTCTGCGCGCCCGTCGCCGCTTCCTCGTCTTGGTCTGCGCCGCGCACGGCTACGGGCATGTTACTGGGATGGTCTGGATGCGCGATCCTCCGCAGTGGTTTCGCGGCCGGAGAGCCGTGTGCGCGCTCTCTCCGCGGCGGCCCGGTGCCCGCTCCCGGGGGAGCGACGGCCCGGGGCGGCGGGTGCCGGTTCGGCTCCGGGGCCGGGGGATGCTACGATTTCTCGTCGGCGCTTCGGTGCCGCTGGTGAGCGCGAGTGGCGGAATAGGCAGACGCGCACGGTTCAGGTCCGTGTGCCCGAAAGGGCGTGGGGGTTCAACTCCCCCCTCGCGCACCAGATGACGAGCCCCCGATCGGATGTCCGGTCGGGGGCTTCGTCGTGTCGGGGGCGAGGCCGCCTGCCGTCCGGCCTGCCGGGGTCGGTGCGATGTGCAGGGGATCCGCGCGGGAGCGCTCTCCTCCGATCGATCGGGGACGGAAGACGCGGATCTCCTGCAGATCGCACCGGAGCCCGCGGTCAGCGGCGAGTGAGCTCCACGACGGGGATCGTGCGGGTGGTGCGCTTCTCGTAGTCGAGGAAGCCGGCGGAGGCGGTGGTGAAGCGGGCCCAGCCGGCGTCGCGCTCCTCCCCGGTGAGGACGCGGGCCCGGACGTCGACCGTGCCGTCGTCGGGGGTCTCGATCGCCAGGTCCGGGTGGGCGACCAGGTTGTGGAACCAGGCGGGGTGCTTCGGCGCGCCCGCCGCGGACGCGGCGAGCAGCCAGACGTCGTCGGAGGGGTGCAGCGCCATCAGCGGAGTCACGCGCTCCTCCCCGGAGCGGGCGCCGCGGTGGTGCACCAGCACGAGGCTCCTCCCGAAGCCGCCCGTGGTCACGGTCCCGCCGTTCGCGCGGAACTCCTCGATGATCGTGTCGTTCCAGTCGGCCATGCTCGTCCTCCTCGACGCGGTGCCGGCACTCGAGTGCCGGGGTCAGGCGCGGGCGCCCAGGGCGTCCTCGCGGCTGCTGCTCCCACCCGGCGGCTGCGCGCCCCCGGTGACGGCGGCGGGATCCGCCAGCGCCCGCCGCCAGGGTAGCTCCGCGGCACCGACGAGTTCCAGCCTGGAGCGCAGAGCCGCGCGCTCGATCCGCACGCCGCGCGCGAGGTCGCTCAGGGCGCGGGCGGAGACGCGGGCGGCGAGGCGCTCGCGGTCGACGGTGAGCAGCGAGCCGAGGAAGCCGCCGAGCACGACCGCGGTGGGGTTGAAGAGGTTGATGTAGGTGGACAGGCCCTCCGAGAGCAGGTCGACCTGGCGGGCGACCTCGCCCAGGACGGCGGGGTCGCGGGAGGTGCCCAGGGCGATGTCGAGCTCGTCCTGGTCGAGGACGCGGGCGCCGAGGACGTCGAGGAGGGAGCGCATCCGGACCTCGGCCTCGAGGCAGCCGCGCCGGCCGCAGCCGCAGAGGCGGCCGTTCGTGACGACGAGGGTGTGGCCCAGCTCGGCCGCGAACCCCGAGGAGCCCTGGAGCGGGACGCCGCCGATGATGACTCCTCCGCCGATGCCGCCGGCGCCGCCGGTGACGTAGACGACGTCGGCCACGCCGTGCGCGGCTCCGAAGAGGGACTCGCCGATGGCGCCGAGGGTCGCGTCGTTGCCGACGGCGACCGGGAGGTCGAGGGCCCGGCTCAGCTGGGTGGCGAGGTCGACGTCGCGCCAGCCCAGGTGCGGGGCGCGGTGGACGAAGCCGGAGTCGGCCTGGACCAGGCCGGGGACGGCGACGCCCGCGCCGACCAGCGTGCGCAGCGACTCCCGCTCGGACCGGAAGCCCTCGACGATCCCGGTGACGACGCGGACCACCGTGGCGGGGCTCGCGGGCTTCGGGGTGTCGAAGCGGACGCGGCGCAGCAGCTCGCCGTGCAGGCCGACCAGGCCGACGATGATCGCGTCGGTGTCGAGGTGGACGCCGACGGCGGCGAACCGGTCGCCGGGGACGACGGTGGCGCTGGGGCGGCCGATGCGGCCGTCGGGCGCGGTGGTCTCCTCCGAGACCCAGCCGAGCTCGCTCAGCTCGCCGACGAGGTTCGCGACGGCGGAGCGGTTCAGCCCGGTGAGGCGGCCGAGCTCGGCGCGGCTGGTGGGCCCGGAGCGGTGCACCAGCGTCGCGAGACTCGCCAGGTTCGTGCGGCGCAGCAGCGCGTTGCTGGAGGCTCCGACTGCTCCTGCCATGATCGCGCCTGTCTGTCGCTGGACCCGGACGGGTCTCGGATGCACTCGGGCGCGGCCTCCCGAAGGAAAGCCGCGCCCGAGAACTGTAGAAGAAAGGACCGCGAGCGTCCCCCCGACTTCGCTCAGCGGCCGGAGCCGGCCCGCCCGCCCCTCCGCTCGCTGCCCGGAGCCGCGTGCTGCGCGCCCGCCACCCTGCGAGGTTCCGAACGTCTCGCTGGAGGTTGCGGTCTCGCTAGCGGCCGCCGGCGCGGCGCTTGTTGAAGATGTCGAACGCCACCGCGAGCAGGAGCACGAAGCCCTTGATCGCCATCTGCCAGGCCGCGTCGACCGAGAGGATGGACAGGCCCATGTTGAGCACGCCCATCACGAGTCCGCCGATGACGGCTCCGACGACGGTGCCCACGCCTCCCTGGACGGCGGCGCCGCCGATGAAGACCGCGGCGATCGCGTCCAGCTCGTAGTTCTGTCCGGCCGAGGCGACCGCACCGCCGGCACGGGCGGTGCTGACGATGCCCGCGACTCCGGCCAGTGCGCCCATGTTGACGAAGATGAAGAAGTTGACCCACTTCGTCTTGACGCCGGACATCATCGCGGCGAACAGGTTGCCGCCCATCGCGTAGATGTGGCGGCCGAAGACCGTCCGGCCGAGCACGAAGCTGTAGGCGAGGATCAGCACGGCGAGCACGATCAGGATGATCGGGGTCCCGCTGTAGCCGGCGAGCAGCCAGGCCAGAGCCATGATCGCGATGACGGCGATGGCCGACTTCGCGACCAGCGAGCCGATGGGCTCGCGGGGCAGCTCGAGGCGGCGGAGAGTCGCGCGGCTGCGGAGCTGCTGGGCCACGAGCACGACGCAGACGATCAGGCCGAGGACCAGGGTGAGCGCGTCGCGCCCGGCGATGCCTCCGAGGACGCCCGGCAGCCAGCCGGCGCCGATCGCGGTGAACTCGGTGGGGAGGCCGTTGATCGTTCCGCCGGTGAGGAGGACGAGGGTGAAGCCGCGGAAGATCAGCATGCCCGCGAGGGTCACGATGAACGCCGGTATGCCGACGAAGGCGACCCAGAAGCCCTGCCAGGCTCCGACGGCGGCGCCGGTGACGAGGGCGACGATGACGGCCGCCCACCAGGGCAGGCCCCAGTTGTTCATCGCGATCGCCGAGATGGCGCCGACCATCGCCACGACCGAGCCGACCGAGAGGTCGATGTGGCCGGCGATGATCACCATCACCATGCCGATCGCGAGGATCAGCACGTAGGCGTTCTGCTGGATCAGGTTGTTGACGTTGCCGGGCAGGAGCAGGCGCCCGCCGGTCAGCACCTGGAAGAGCAGGATGATGATGGCCAGCGCGGCGAGGATGCCGTACTGCCGGAGGTTGATGGTCAGCCGGCGCGAGCGCTTGGGCGGGGTGGAGGGCGTGTCGGCGGGTGTCCCTGCCGGAGCTGTGGTGGTCGTGGCGCTCATCGGGCCTGTTCCTTTCCGGCGGTCATGTAGTGCATGAGGTGCTCCTGGGTGGCGTCGGCGCGATCGATCTCGCCCGTGATCCGTCCCTCGGAGATGGTGTAGATGCGGTCGGCGAGGCCGATCAGCTCGGGCAGCTCGGACGAGATGACGACGACCGCCTTGCCCTGGGCCGCGAGCTCGTTGATGATCCCGTAGATCTCGTACTTGGCTCCCACGTCGATGCCGCGGGTGGGCTCGTCGAGGATCAGCACGTCGGGACCGGAGAAGATCCACTTCGAGAGGACGACCTTCTGCTGGTTGCCGCCGGAGAGCTTCCCCGTGACGGCCGAGACGGTCGGCGCCTTGATGTTCATCTTCGAGCGGTACGAGTCGGCGACCTTGTACTCGCGGTGCTTGTCGATCACGCCGAGCCGGGCCAGGCGCGAGAGCGCGGCGGCCGAGACGTTGACGGTGATGTCGCCGATGAGGTTGAGCCCGTAGCGCTTGCGGTCCTCGGTCGCGTAGGCGAGGCCGTTGCGGATCGCCTCGTCGACGGTGCGGGTCTGGATCTCCTTGCCGTCCTTGAAGACACGGCCGGAGATGCCGGTGCCGTAGCTCCTCCCGAAGATGCTCATCGCGAGCTCGGTGCGGCCGGCGCCCATCAGGCCCGCGAAGCCGACGATCTCGCCGGCGCGGACGGTGAAGGAGGCGTCGTCGACGACCACGCGGTCGATGTCGACCGGGTGGTGGACCGTCCAGTTCTCGACGCGCAGCTTCTCCTCGCCGATCTGCGGGTCGCGCGGCGGGAACATGCTGTTGAGGTCGCGGCCGACCATCGCGCGGATGATCCGGCTCTCGGACGCCTCCTCGCCGGCCATCGGGAAGCTCTCGATGGTGCGGCCGTCGCGGATGATCGTGACGGTGTCCGCGATGGCGCGGATCTCCTTCAGCTTGTGGCTGATGATGATGCAGGTGATGCCCTGCTTGCGGAGCTGGTCGATCAGGCCCAGCAGGTGGTCGCTGTCCTCGTCGTTGAGGGCGGCGGTGGGCTCGTCGAGGATGAGGAGCTTCACCTCCTTGGCGAGGGCCTTGGCGATCTCGACGAGCTGCTGCTTGCCGACGCCGAGCTCGAGGATCTTGGTCGCGGGGCTCTCGGCGAGGCCGACGCGGGCGAGCAGCTTCGCCGCCTCCGCGTTGGTCGCGTTCCAGTTGATGACGCCGCGGGTCGACTTCTCGTTGCCGAGGAAGATGTTCTCGGCGATGGAGAGGTAGGGGCTGAGGGCGAGCTCCTGGTGGATGATCACGATGCCGTCGGCCTCGCTGTCGTTGATCGACCGGTACTGCGCCTCCTCGCCCTCGAACTCGATGGTGCCCTCGAAGCTGCCGTACGGGTAGACGCCGGAGAGGACTTTCATCAGGGTCGACTTGCCGGCGCCGTTCTCGCCGCAGATGGCGTGGACCTCGCCGGGCTGGACCGAGAGCGAGACGCCGTCGAGAGCGCGGACGCCGCCGCCGAACTCCTTGACGATGTCGCGCATGATGAGGATGGGACTGGCCAACAGGGCCTCACTTCGTTGGGGGGGGGGGAGTGGTGTGCGGACGGGGAGGCGGGGGCGGGGAGGACCGCTCCTCCCCGCCCCCGCCCGACGGATCAGAGTCCGACGTCGCCGGCCTTGAGGAAGCCGGAGTCGACGAGGACCGACTGCACGTCGTCCTTCGTGACGACCTGCGGCTCCAGCAGGTAGGACGGGACGACCTTCTCGCCGTTGTCGTAGGTCTCGGTGTCGTTGACCTCGGGCTCCTCGCCCGCGACGATCGACTGCACCATCTGGAAGACGCGGTCGCCGAGGGTGCGGGTGTCCTTCCAGACCGTCATGGACTGCTCGTCGGCGAGGATCGCCTTGACGTTGGCCTTGTCGGCGTCCTGGCCGGTGATGACCGGGTAGTCGGCGCCGGGGGTGTAGCCGGCCGACTTCAGCGAGGCCTCGATGCCGATGGCCAGGCTGTCGTTGGGGGAGAGCACGACGTCGACCTTCTGGCCGCCGGTGTAGAAGGAGGAGAGGCGGTTGTCCATCTCGGACTGCGCCTTGTCGGAGGCCCAGCCCTGGATGCCGATCGAGGCCCAGTCGTCGTCCGAGGCGGGCGACTTGCCCGAGGGGACGGTGAGCTTCCCGCTCTCGATGTAGGGCTGCAGGACGTCCCACGCGCCGGAGAAGAAGAACTTCGCGTTGTTGTCGTCGGGGCTGCCGGCGAAGGGCTCGAGGGTGAAGGGGCCCGCGGCGTTCTTCAGGTCGAGGGTCGACTCGATGTACTGGCCCTGGAGCTGGCCGACCTTGTAGTTGTCGAAGGTCGCGTAGTAGTCGACGTCCGCGGTGCCGTTGATGAGACGGTCGTAGGCGATGACGGTGGCGTTCTGCTTCTTCGCCTCGGCGAGGACGGGCGCGAGCGCCTCGCCGTCGATCGCGGCGATGACCAGGATCTTGGAGCCGCCGGCGATCTGGTTCTGGATCTGCGAGATCTGCTGATCGGTCTTGTTGTCGGCGTACTGGAGGTCGACGGTGCAGTCCTCGCCCTCGAGCTGCTTCTGCAGGCCTTCGCCGTCGTTGATCCAGCGCTCGAGGCTGCGGGTCGGCATCGAGATGCCGACGGAGCAGTCGCCTTCCGCGCCGGCGCCGGCAGCGGCGCCTCCGGAGTTGGCGGGGCTCGCGGAACAGGCCGCGAGGCCGAGGGAGATGATGCCGGCGGCGGCCAGCGTGGTGATGCCGCGGGAGAACTTCATGGAGTGCATTCCTCTCTGAAAGCAGTGTCCGAGGGAGAGGACGGCGCGAGGCGTGCACGTGTGGAGCACGCCGTCGTGTCGTCGCCCAGGAGAGCGGGAGAGCCCCGAGGGGCTTTGTCCACGGAGAGAACATATTCCTTCGATCGGAGGGAGTAAAGCGCGAGTCGCGAATTTGTCCAGGCGATGCCTAAATGTGATCTTCGGTCCGCTGATCCGCGCCGTTGCTGGGGGAGAACGCTCTCAGTGCTGCCGGGCGGGCGTCTCGAGTCGCCTCGACGGCGCGCCGGCAGCCGTTGCGTCAAGGAATCGCGAGGACTCGGGGCGGGGCCGTAGGGGAACCGTGAGGACGGCTCTGAGCGGCTCCCGGGGGGTGTTGCATCACATCCTGTGCCGCTTCCCGGCAGGCGTCCGGTCCCGGGCGTCGTCCGCTCCCCGGATGGAGTCCTCCGTGCTCGACCTCGCCTACCTCCTCGGCGTGCTCGCCCTCTTCTCGCTCATCGCTCTCGCCGCGAAGGGGGTCGAGCGGCTGGGCGGACCGCCCCCCTCGGCGACCCGCGGGACCCGCGAGAAGGAGGCGGGCCGGTGATCGTCTTCGACGCCCTCGCGGCCGTGCTGGCGCTCGCCGCCGTCGTCTACCTCCTCGCGGCCCTGATCCGACCGGAGCGCTTCTGATGGATCCGCTCCTCGCCGTCCTCCAGGTCGCGACCGTCGGCCTGGCCGTCGCCCTCCTCCACCGCCCCCTCGGCGACCACATGTTCCGCGTCTACACCTCCACGCACGACCTCGCGATCGAGCGCGGCGTCTACCGCCTCATCGGCGTCGACTCCGCGGGCGAGCAGAGCTGGCGCGCCTACCTCCGCGCCGTGCTGGCCTTCTCGCTCGTCGGCGTGCTCCTGCTCTACGGGATGCAGCGCCTCCAAGCGGTCCTGCCCGGCTCCCTCGGGCTGCCCGCGGTGCCCGAGGGGCTCGCGTTCAACACCGCCGTCTCGTTCGTCACCAACACCAACTGGCAGTCCTACTCGCCGGAGGCGACCCTCGGCTTCGCGGTGCAGCTCGGCGGCCTCGCCGTGCAGAACTTCGTCTCGGCGGCCGTGGGCCTCGCGGTGGCGGTGGCGCTGATCCGCGGATTCGCGCGCCGCTCCTCGGGCACGCTCGGCAACTTCTGGGTCGACCTCGTGCGCGGCACTCTGCGCCTCCTGCTGCCCCTCGCGGTGGTGGCCGCGGTCGTGATGATCGCGGGCGGCGTGATCCAGAACCTGAACGGCCCGCTGACGGTGACCACGCTCACCGGCGGCGAGCAGAGCATCCCGGGCGGCGCGGTGGCCTCGCAGGAGGCGATCAAGCTGCTCGGCACCAACGGCGGCGGCTACTTCAACGCCAACTCCGCGCACCCGTTCGAGAACCCCTCGGCGTGGGTGTCGCTGCTGCAGATCGTGCTGATCCTCGCGATCCCGTTCTCGCTGCCGCGCACCTTCGGCCGGATGGTCGGCGACGTGCGGCAGGGGCGCGCGATCCTCGCGGCGATGGCGACGATCTTCGTCGTGTCGCTCGCAGCCCTCACCGCACTGGAGGCGGCCGGCGGCGGATCCGCGGCGCAGGCCGCCGGAGCGGCGATGGAGGGCAAGGAGACGCGCTTCGGCATCGCCGGCTCCGCCCTCTACGCGACCGCCTCGACCCTCACCTCGACCGGCGCCGTCAACGCGATGCACGACTCCTTCACCGCGCTCGGCGGCATGCTGCCGATGCTCAACATGATGCTCGGCGAGGTCGCCCCCGGCGGCGTCGGCTCGGGCCTCTACGGGATGCTCGTGCTCGCGGTGCTGGCCGTGTTCGTCGGCGGGCTGCTGGTCGGCCGGACGCCCGAGTACCTGGGCAAGAAGCTCGGCCCGCGCGAGATCAAGCTCGCGAGCCTCTACATCCTCGTGACGCCGACGCTCGTGCTGGCCGGCACGGCCCTGAGCTTCGCGATCCCGGCGGTGCGGGAGGACGTGGAGAGCACGTCGATCCTGAACCCCGGGCTGCACGGGCTCTCGGAGGTGCTCTACGCCTTCACCTCCGCGGCCAACAACAACGGCTCGGCGTTCGCGGGGCTGACGGCGAACACGCCCTGGCTGAACACGGCGCTCGGCGTCGCGATGCTCCTCGGCCGCTTCCTCCCGATCCTGCTGGTGCTCGCCCTGGCCGGCTCGCTCGCGGCGCAGTCGCCGGTGCCCTCCAGCGCCGGCACGCTGCCCACCCACCGGCCGCAGTTCGTCGGCCTCCTCGTGGGCGTCACGGTCGTCGTGACCGCGCTCACCTACTTCCCCGTACTCGCGCTGGGCCCCCTGGCGGAAGGACTGCGACTCCGATGACCACTGCACTGACCGAGGCCCCCGCGGAACCCGCGCGCCCCACCCGCGCCGCCCTCGGGCCGCGCCAGCTCGCCGCCGCGCTCCCCGGAGCGCTGCGCAAGCTCGATCCGCGCCTGATGTGGCGCAGCCCCGTCATGTTCATCGTCGAGGTCGGCGCCGTGCTGACCACGCTGCTGGCGATCGCCGAGCCGTTCCTCGGCGGGCCGGAGGAGTCGGGCGGATCGACGGTGCCCGTCACCTTCACGGCCGGCATCGCGATCTGGCTCTGGCTCACCGTGGTGTTCGCGAACCTCGCGGAGTCGGTGGCCGAGGGCCGCGGCAAGGCGCAGGCCGAGAGCCTGCGCGCCACCCGCACCAGCACTCCGGCCCGGTGCGTGGCCGACTACGACCCGGCGGACCCCTCCGCCCTGTCGGCCCGCCTGGTCGAGGTCTCCTCGGCCGAACTGCAGCTGGGGGACGTGGTCGTGGCGGAGGCGGGCGACCTCGTGCCCGGCGACGGCGACATCGTCTGGGGCATCGCCTCCATCGACGAGTCGGCGATCACGGGCGAGTCGGCCCCGGTCGTCCGCGAGAGCGGGGGCGACCGCAGCGCGGTGACGGGCGGCACGCGAGTGCTCTCCGACCGGATCGTGGTGCGCATCACCTCCAGGCCGGGCGAGACCTTCGTCGACCGGATGATCGGCCTGGTCGAGGGCGCGTCGCGGCAGAAGACGCCGAACGAGATCGCGCTCGACATCCTCCTGGCGAGCCTCTCGATCGTGTTCGTCGTGGTCGTGCTGACCCTGAACCCGATCGCCTCGTTCGCGGGAGCCTCCGTGAGCGTCCCTGTGCTGGTCGCCCTGCTCGTCTGCCTCATCCCGACCACCATCGGCGCCCTCCTCTCGGCCATCGGCATCGCCGGCATGGACCGGCTCGTGCAGCGCAATGTGCTCGCGATGTCCGGTCGGGCCGTGGAGGCGGCGGGCGACGTCACGACGCTCCTGCTCGACAAGACGGGGACGATCACCTACGGCAACCGCCGCGCGGTGGCGTTCCTCCCGCTCGACGGGGTGGCGCAGGCCGCGCTCGTCGACGCGGCCGCCTCCTCCTCGCTCAGCGACCCGACGCCCGAGGGGAAGTCGATCGTCGACCTCGCGGGCGACTCGGGCCGCCCCGCCGTCGAGCCCGCTCAGGCCGCCGTGGTGCCGTTCACCGCGCAGACCCGGATGAGCGGGCTCGACCTCCCCGACGGCTCCTCCATCCGCAAGGGCGCCGGCTCGGCCGTGCGCGCCTGGGTGGAGGAGGAGGGGCCGCTCCCCTCCGCGGTCGCAGCGCGCCTCACGGTGCTCGTCGACGGCGTCTCGGAGAGCGGCGGCACGCCCCTCGTCGTCGCGGTGAAGGACGCCCACGGCGCCCGTCTGCTCGGCGTCGTGCACCTGAAGGACGTGGTGAAGGACGGGCTCGCCGAGCGCTTCTCGGAGCTGCGCGCGATGGGCATCCGCACCGTGATGATCACGGGCGACAACCCGCTGACCGCGAAGGCGATCGCGGCGGAGGCGGGAGTCGACGACTACCTCGCCGAGGCGACCCCCGAGGACAAGCTCGCCCTGATCCGGCGCGAGCAGGAGGGCGGCGCGCTGGTCGCGATGACCGGCGACGGCACCAACGACGCTCCGGCCCTCGCGCAGGCCGACGTGGGCGTGGCGATGAACACCGGCACCTCCGCGGCGAAGGAGGCGGGCAACATGGTCGACCTCGACTCCGACCCCACCAAGCTCATCGACATCGTGCGGATCGGGAAGCAGCTGCTGATCACCCGCGGGGCGCTCACCACGTTCTCGATCGCGAACGACGTGGCGAAGTACTTCGCGATCATCCCGGCGATGTTCGCGGGGGTCTTCCCCGGGCTCGCGGTGCTGAACGTGATGCAGCTGCACTCGCCGGCCTCGGCGATCCTCTCGGCGATCGTGTTCAACGCTCTGGTGATCGTCGTGCTGATCCCGCTCGCGCTGCGGGGAGTGGCCTACCGCCCGGTCGCCGCCTCGCGCATCCTCAGCCGCAACCTCCTGGTCTACGGGCTGGGCGGAGTGATCGCTCCGTTCCTCGGGATCAAGCTCGTCGACCTGATCGTCGCCGCGATCCCCGGCTTCTGACCCGCCCGTCCCGACCACCGAAGACAGAGAGAAGAGACCATGTTCCGTCCCTACGGTGTCGCGCTGCGCGCGATGATCGTGCTCACCGTGCTGCTGGGAGCGGCGTACCCGCTCGCGGTGCTCGGGATCGGGCAGCTCGCCCTGCCCGCCCAGGCGAACGGCTCGCTGCTGCGCCAGGACGGCGCGGTGATCGGCTCGTCGCTGATCGGCCAGTCGTTCACCGACGCCGACGGAGCGCCTCTGCCGGAGTGGTTCCAGTCGCGTCCCTCCGCCGCGGGATACGACGCCGCGGCCTCGACCGGCAGCAACCTCGGCCCCGAGAACGCCGACCTGGTCGCGTCCGTCGAGGAGCGCCGGGCCGCGATCGCCGCGTTCGAGGGCGTCGATCCGGCCGCGGTGCCGGCCGACGCGCTGACCGCCTCCGCCTCCGGGCTCGACCCCGCGATCAGCCCCGCCTACGCGCAGCTGCAGGCGCCCCGCGTCGCCGCCGCCCGCGGGCTCGACGTAGGCGCCGTGCGCGCGCTGGTCGACGAGCACACCGCGGGCCGCGAGCTCGGGTACCTCGGCGAGCCGACGGTGGACGTGCTCGAGCTCAACGCCGCTCTCGCGCGGCTGTGACCGCTCCGGTGGCGCCTCCGGCTCGTAGAATCGCGATCGGCTCGTCGGGACCGTCCGATCGAGCGGATCGACGCCGGCCCCGCGAGCCCGGGACGCCCCGGAGCCGCGAGCACGAGGGGAGGCCGGGAGCATGACGAAGGGCCGCCTGCGCGTGCTCCTCGGAGCCGCGCCCGGAGTGGGCAAGACCTACACGATGCTCGAGGAGGGCCGCCGGCTCGCCGCCGAGGGCCGCGACGTCGTGGTGGCCGTGGTCGAGACGCACGGCCGCTCCGCCACCGCCGCGATGGTCGAGGGGCTCGAGGTCGTGCCGAGGCGGGCCGTCGAGCACCGCGGTGTGCTGCTCGACGAGATGGACCTCGACGCGGTGCTCGCCCGCCGGCCGGACGTCGCGCTGGTCGACGAGCTCGCGCACACCAACGCCCCCGGCTCCCGGCACGAGAAGCGCTGGGAGGACGTGCGGACGCTCCTCGACGCCGGCATCACCGTCTTCTCGACCGTGAACATCCAGCACATCGAGTCGCTCAACGACGTCGTGCACGCGATCACCGGAGCGCCGCAGCGCGAGACGATCCCGGACGCGGTCCTCCGCGCCGCCGACCAGATCGAGGTCGTCGACCTGGCGCCCCAGGCACTGCGCGACCGCCTCGCCGACGGCCGCGTCTACCCGCCCGAGCGGATCGACGCGGCCCTGTCCAACTACTTCCGGCTCGGCAACCTGACCGCCCTGCGCGAGCTCGCGCTGCTCTGGCTCGCCGACGAGGTCGACAGCGCGCTGCGCGACTACCGCGTCGAGCACGGCATCGACAGCACCTGGGAGGCGCGCGAGCGCGTGGTCGTGACCCTCACCGGCGGGCCGGAGGGCGAGACCCTGCTGCGGCGCGGCGCGCGGATCGCGGCCCGCGCCTCCGGGGGCGACCTGCTCGCCGTGCACGTGGTGACCCCCGACGGTCTCCGCACCCCGCGGCCGCACGTGCTCGAGGCGCAGCGGGCGCTGGTGGAGAAGCTCGGCGGCAGCTACCACCAGGTGGTCGGCGAGGACGTGCCGCGGACGCTGGTCGAGTTCGCCCGCTCGGTGAACGCGACCCAGCTGGTGATCGGAGTGAGCAGGCGGAGCCGCCTCGCCTCGGCGCTCACGCCCGGCACGGCGTCGACGGTGATCCGCGAGTCCGGCAACATCGACGTGCACATCGTCAGCCACTCCGCCGCCGGGCGCACCGCGGTGCTGCCGAGGCTCGACGGGGCCCTGACGCTGCGGCGCCGCCTCCTGGGACTGGCCCTCGCCCTCGTGGGCGGCCCGCTGGTGACCTGGCTGCTCTCGAGCCTCCGCAGCGACGAGTCGATCACGAGCGACGTGCTCTCGTACCAGCTGCTGGTGGTGGTGGTCGCGCTGGTCGGCGGGCTCTGGCCGGCGCTGTTCGCGGCCGTGCTCTCGGGGCTGACCCTCGACTTCTTCTTCGTCGATCCGCTCTACACGATCACCGTCGACGAGCCTCTGCACGCGCTGGCGCTGGTGCTCTACGTGCTGAACGCAGCGCTGGTCAGCGCCGTGGTCGACCGCGCGGCCCGGCGGGCGCGGGCCGCCAAGCGGTCGGGGGCGGAGTCGGAGCTGCTGGCGACGATCGCGGGCGGCGTGATCCGCGGGCAGGGGGCGCTGCAGGCGATCCTCGAGCGCTCGCGCGAGGCGTTCGGGCTGACCGGCGTGCGGCTGCTGCGCGACGGCGAGGTCGTCGCCGCGGACGGCGAGCCGCAGCCGGAAGGGGATCCCGCGCGCATCGCGGTGGGCGAGGGCGCGGTGCTCGAGCTGCACGGCCGCGAGCTGGAGGGGAGCGAGCGGCGGCTGCTGCAGGTGGTCGCCGCGCAACTGGACTCGGTGCTCGAGAACGCGGCCCTCAGCGAGACGGCCAGCTCCCTCGCTCCGCTGGCCGAGACCGACCGGGTGCGCAGCGCCCTGCTGTCGGCGGTCAGCCACGATCTGCGCCGGCCCCTCGCCGCGGCCACCGCGGCGGTCAGCGGGCTGCGCTCGCCCGACGTGGTCTGGAGCGAGCGCGACCGGGAGGAGCTGCTCGCCACCGCCGACGAGAGCCTCACCGTGCTCGCCGCACTGGTCACCGACCTGCTGGACGTGACGCGGCTGGAGGCGGGAGCGCTCGCTGTGGCGCTCGCTCCGCTCGACGCCGCCGACGTGGTGCTCCCCGCGCTCGACGAGCTCGGGCTCGGTCCCGGCGAGGTCGACCTCGACCTCGATCCGGAGGGCCCGGCGCTGCTCGCCGACGCCGTGCTGCTGCAGCGCGTCGTGGTCAACCTGCTCGCGAACGCCGTCCGCTACGCACCCTCCGGGACCCGGGTGCGCGTGGCCGCCAGCGCCTTCGGCGGCAGCGCGCAGCTGCGGATCGTCGACCACGGCCCCGGGGTGCCGGAGGAGCGGAGGGCCGAGATCTTCGTGCCGTTCCAGCGGCTCGGCGACGACGACAACCTCACCGGACTGGGCCTGGGCCTCGCGCTCTCGAAGGGGTTCACGGAGGGGATGGGCGGCACGCTCGAGACGGAGGACACTCCGGGGGGCGGGCTGACGATGGTGGTGACGCTGCCGCTGGCGTCGGAGACTGCTGCCGGCGCTCCTGCTGCTCGCGTTGCTCCTGCTGCTCCTGCTGGCGTCGCTCCTGCTGCTGCTGCTGCTCCTGCAGCCCCGCACGGCGGCGGGTCGGCCGCCGCACCGCACGAGGACTCCGGAGGAGCCGCATGAAGATCCTGATCGCCGACGACGACCCGCAGATCCTGCGCGCCCTGCGCATCACGCTCACCGCCCGCGGATACGACGTGGTGACGGCCGGTGACGGCACCGAGGCGATCAACCGCGCGGTGGACGAGCATCCGGACCTCTACATGATCGACCTCGGCATGCCCCGGCTCGACGGGGTCGAGGTCATCCACGGGCTGCGCGGCTGGACGAGCGCGCCGATCCTGGTGGTGTCGGGGAGGACGGGCGCGGCCGACAAGGTGGGCGCGCTCGACGCGGGCGCCGACGACTACGTGACCAAGCCGTTCTCGATGGACGAGGTGCTCGCGCGCATCCGGGCCCTCTCGCGGCGGGTGCAGCCGGCCGACGGCGAGCCGCTGGTCGTGATCGGCGAGGTCACCGTGGACCTGGTGGCCAAGAGCGCGACGCGGGACGGCGCCTCCGTGCGGCTCACCCCGACGGAGTGGCAGGTGCTCGAGATCCTGATCCGCAACGCGGGCAAGCTGGTCACCCGCCGCTCGCTGCTGGCCGAGATCTGGGGACCCGCGCACGTCACCGACACCGGCTATCTCCGCCTCTACCTCGCGCAGCTGCGCAAGAAGCTCGAGCCCGACCCCGCGCATCCGCGCCACCTGCTGACCGAGGCCGGCATGGGCTACCGTTTCGTGCCCTGACCCGCCGCCCCTCCTGACCCCCGCCCCTCCTCGCCCACCGAGGGAACCCTGGACCGTCGAGGGAGCCCGCTGGTCGTGGCTCCCTCGACGGTCCGGGGTTCCCTCGGCGGAGGAGGGGCGGCCGCAGGTCACCAGTCGTGGACGGTGCCGTCGGCGAGGCGGTTGAAGGGCAGGTAGGCGCGGACGTAGGGGTACTTCCCGGCCTCGTCGACGTCGAGCTCGACGCCCAGGCCGGGAGCGTCGCCCGGGTGCAGACGCCCCTCGCTCCAGGTGAACGACTGTTGGAAGACGCTGTCGGTCCGCTCGCCGTGCTTCATGTACTCCTGGATCCCGAAGTTGTGGATCGCCAGGCCCAGGTGCATCGCGGCCGCCATGCCCACCGGGGAGACGTCGGTCGGGCCGTGCATCCCCGACTTGATCTGGTACTGCGCGGCGTGGTCGAGGATCCGCCGGAGATGGGAGACGCCTCCGGTGTGCGTCACCGCGCTGCGGATGTAGTCGATCAGCTGCTCGCGGATGAGGAGCTGGTAGTCCCACACGGTGTTGAAGACCTCGCCGATGGCCAGCGGCGTGGTGGTGTGCTGCCGGACGAGGCGCAGGGCCTCCTGGTTCTCGGCGGGCGTGCAGTCCTCGAGCCAGAAGAGGTCGTACGGCTCGAGGGACTTGCCGAGGGCCGCTGCCTGGATCGGGGTCATCCGGTGGTGGCCGTCGTGCAGGAGCGGGAGCCCCGGCCCGAACTCGTTGCGGACGGCCTCGAAGACGCGGGGGACGTGGCGCAGGTAGGCGCGCGTGTCCCAGTCCTCCTCGGTCGGGAGGCCGCCGCGCTGGGCCGGCTCGTGGTCGTAGCGCACGCCCTCGTTGCCCTCGAGGACCGCGTTGGAGGCGATGCCGTAGATCGACTGCAGCCCCGGCACCGCTGTCTGCACGCGGATCGCGCGGTACCCCTGCTCCTGGTGCTCGCGGATGCTGTCGAACAGCTCGGCGTCCGTTCGCCCGGACGCGTGGCCGTAGGCGAGCAGGCCGGTGCGGGACGCGCCTCCGAGCAGCTGGTAGAGCGGCATACCGGCGGCCTTGCCCTTGATGTCCCAGAGGGCGGTGTCGACCGCCGCGATCGCCGCCATCGTGACCGGTCCGCGGCGCCAGTAGGACGACCGGTAGAGGAACTGCCACGTGTCCTCGATGCGCGAGGCGTCGCGGCCGAGGAGCAGCGGCACGACATGGTCGGCGAGATAGGAGACCACGGCGAGCTCGCGGCCGTTGAGGGTCGCGTCGCCGAGGCCGGTCAGCCCGTCGTCGGTCGTGAGCTTGAGGGTGACGAAGTTGCGGTCGGGGCTGGTGACGACGACCTCGGCCTTGTCGATCTTCATGGGGTGCCTTTCGTGGTGTGGATCGGGTCAGGGGTTCCGGCCGGGAGCGCGGTCCATCGAGAACGCGGCGGTCGAGAGGCCGGGCGCCACGGGCGCGGCCTGGCCGGTGGCCTCGCGGCGCTCGGCGATCTCGGCGACGATCTGCGCGTGCCGGCGGTCGGTCAGCGGGTAGAACGCCATGATCAGCACCGCGAGCAGGGCGGCGAAGGCCGGGATGAGGCCGGCCGCGGCGCGGATGCCCCACTCGGCGTGCTCGCTCTGCTCCGCGGCACCGGCCACGTAGCCGCCCCAGGCCAGTGCGTACGCGGCGAGGGCGCCTCCGACCGCCTGACCGGTCTTGCGGGTGAAGGAGAACAGGGCGTAGATGGTGCCCTCGGAGCGGATGCCGGTCTTCCACTCCCCGTACTCGACGGTGTCCGCCTCGATGGCCCAGACGAGCATGTTGACGAGCTGGATGCCGACGTAGGCGAGGACCAGTCCGCCGAAGCCGACCGCCACCGCGTCGCCCGGAGCGAGGAAGACGACCGTTCCGCCGCTGATCATGACCGCGACTCCGGCCATGTAGGCGTTGCGCTTGCCGAACCGCCGCACGATCGTCGGGACGAGGGCGGCCAGGCCGAAGGTCAGGGCGAGCTGGATCAGCGACATCGCGGCGTAGAGGCTCACCGATCCGAGCACGTCGCGCAGGTAGTAGAGCTGCACGGTCTGGAGCGCGAGCGTCCCGGTGAGGAACAGGAACGAGCTGAGGCAGAGGAAGAGCAGCGGCCGGTTCGAGCGGAGGGTCGTCATGCTCTGCCGGAACGTGACGTGCGCGACGTCGCGCTGGACGCGCTCCTTGGCGGTCAGCACGGTGAAGAGGTAGAGGGCGGATCCGACGACGACGAAGCTCAGCGTGACGATCGAGAAGAGCGACTGCAGATCCGCGCCGGGGACGACCAGCGGGGCCATGAAGGTGCCGAGCCCGGCCCCCACGATCGCGCCGCCGATGGCGCGGGCGCTGGCGAGCTTCGCGCGCTCGGTGCCGACCTGCGTCATCGCTCCGGCGAGCGAGCCGTAAGGGATGTTGACGAGGCTATAGGCGAGGCCGAGCGCGGCGTAGCTGAGGTAGGCGTAGAGGAGCGTGCCGCTCTCGCCGATCTGCGGGACGGAGAAGGTCGCGGCCGAGAGCAGGAGGAGGGGGACCGACCCGAACATCAGGAACGGACGGAACTTGCCGAAGCGCTTGCTGTAGGTGCGGTCCACGACCCGGCCGGCGAAGACGTCGGCGAACGCGTCGAAGATCCGCACGACGAGCAGCAGCGTGCCCGCCGCGGCCGCGGAGATCCCGGCGACGTCGGTGTAGTAGACGAGCAGGAACATCGTGGCGGTGGTGAAGGCGAGGTTGTTCGCCGTGTCGCCGGCTCCGTAGCCGACGATGCTCAGCTTCGAGAGCTTCTGCGTGGCGGGCGCTCCGGGCGCGGTGGTGGTGCGGGGGGTCATGCGGGCTCCTTTACCCGGGCGCGGACCCGTCGGGGATCCGCGCCGCGTCGAGACGGTGCGAAGGGTGGCAAACGGTTGCCGACGGCGCCGGGAGGCGCCGTGTGGAGAGGCGAGGGGAGGTCTAGGCCGCCTGAGCGGCGACCGCGGCGACGAGGGCCGGGTCGTCGGCGAGGCGCGGGTCGACGAGTCGCAGCAGCGCCTCCACGGGCCGGGCGGAGCCGAGGGCGCGGTCGAGGCCGGGGCGCTGCGCGTCGGGCAGCCGGTCTCCCCGCAGCAGCAGCGCGATCCCGTCGGCGACGGCGCGGAGGGAGGCGGCCCCGTCGCGTCCGGCCGCTCGCTCGGCGAGGAGCACGGGCGCGATCCGGATGCGGAGCTTGGCGGTCGCGTCGGCGCCGATCTGCTCGAGGCGGTGCTCGATCCGGGGGTTGCCGAAGCGCTCGAGGAGGGCGGCGCAGTAGGCGTCGGCGTCGAGACCGGCGGGGAGGCCGGCCGCCGCCTCCGCCCAGAACGCCTCGACGGCGCTCCGGCAGGCGGGGTCGGCGATCGCCTCCGCGACGGTGGCGAGGCCCTTCCGGCGGCCGGTGGCGGCGAGGAGCGTGTGCGCCCCGTTGAGGAGTCGCAGCTTGCGCCGCTCGAAGGGCTCGATGTCGTCCACGAAACGGGCTCCGGCGCGCTCCCAGGCGGGTCGGCCGGCCGGGAAGCGGCCGCAGAGGACCCAGTCGCGGAACGGCTCGGTCACGACGGCCGCGGCGTCGGCGGAGCCGATCAGCCGAGCCGCCGCCGCGACGTCCGCTGCGGTGGTGGCCGGGGTGATCCGGTCGACGGAGGTCGACACGAACGAGACGGTGCGGTCGATCCAGTCGGCGAGCGACGGGTCGAGCCGCTCGGCGAGCAGGAGCAGTCCGCCGCGCACCAGGGGGCCGTTGCCGGAGAGGTTGTCGCAGGGGACGACGGCGAGCGGGCCGGAGCCGGCGTCGCGCCGGGCGGCGAGGCCGAGCAGGAGGCGGCCGAGCGCGGTGACCGGCGCCCCTCCCGATCGGAGGGCGGCGAGGTCGCTCCGGACGACGGGGTCGTCCAGGTCGGGGCCGCCGTCCGCGGCGAGACGGTACCCGGCCTCCGTGATCGTCAGCGTGACGATCGCCGTCGCCGGGGCCGCGACGAGCTCGATGAGACGCGCGACGTCCGCGCCGTCGACCGCCTCGACGATGCTGCCCACGATCGTCGCCGAGTCGCCCTCCGGTCCGCGCTCGATCAGGGTGAACAGGCCGCCCTGCGCGGCGAGCTCCTCGGCCGCCCGGGGGCTCCGGCCGGTGAACGCGGCGATGCCCCACTCGTGTTCGTCGTCGACGGCGTGCGTGTACCAGGCCTGGTGCGCTCGGTGGAAGGCGCCGAGGCCGAGGTGGACGATGCGGACGGGAGCCGCCGGCAGGCCCGCGGACGCGCGGTCGAGAGCACCTCCTCCGCCGTGCCCGCTCACAGCTTGAAGACCTTCCGCGGCTGGGCGTCGACGAGGTCCAGGATGACGGCGCTCGCCGTCTCGGAGTCGATCCGCCCCTCGGCGACCAGGCGCGCGAGGAACGCGGCGTCCAGCCTCCGCGCCATGTCGTGACGGGCCGGGATGGAGAGGAACGCGCGGGTGTCGTCGATGAAGCCGGAGCTGCGCGAGAAGCCGGCGGTCTCGGTCACGGCGGCGCGGAAGCGCAGCACCGCGTCGGGCGCGTCGAGGAACCACCACGGCGCTCCGAGGAACACGGACGGGTAGTAGCCGGCGAGGGGAGCGAGCTCGCGCGAGTGGGTGCTCTCGTCGATCCCGAAGAGGACCAGGTGGAAGCCCGGCGCATTGCCGAGCTCCTGCAGCAGCGGCCGGAGGGGCTCGGCGAACCGGGTCGCGACGGGGATGTCGTGGCCGGTGTCCGGACCGAAGCGCTCGAAGGTCGGCCGGTCGTGGTTGCGCAGCACGCCGGCGTGGACGGTCATCACCAGGCCGTCGTCGACGCTCATGCGGGCGGACTGCAGCAGCAGGTGGGCGGCCAGGACGCGGCTGCCCTCGGCGTCGATCGTGCCGGCGCGGGCGCGGGCGAAGAGGGACTGCGCCTCGACGGGGTCGAGGTCGACGGTCAGCGGCTCCAGCACGCCGTGGTCGGCGGAGACGGCGCCGTGGTCGAGGAAGTGCCGGCGCCGGGCGCGGAGGGCCTCGAGGAATCCGGGGAGGCTCGACTCCTTCGTGCCGGTGGCGGCGGCCAGGGCGGCGACGCGCTCGGGCCAGCCGGGGGTGGAGGGATCGAGGTAGGCGTCGGGGCGGAAGGTCGGCAGCACGCGGCCCGGGAACGCCGGATCCTCGGCCAGCGCCCGGTGGACGGCCAGGTCGTCCAGCGGGTCGTCGGTCGTCGCCAGGACCTCGATCCCGAACCGCTCGAAGAGCGCCCGCGGGCGGAAGGCGTCGGACGCCAGCCGGGCCCCGATCGTCGCGAAGAGGGCGTCGGCGTTCGCGGCGTCGGGCTGCTCGGTGACGCCGAACTGCTCGGCGAGGATCGACTGGAGCCAGTAGCCCGACGCGGTGCCCGCGAAGATCCGCCAGTGCGCGCAGAACGTGCGCCACACCTCCTCCGGCCCGGCGAGGCGCTCGCCTCCCGGGATGCCGAGGTCGCCGAGGTCGATCCCGGCGGAGTGGAGCAGCCGGGTGACGTAGTGGTCGTACCGGAGGAAGAGCTCGGCCGCGTCGGCGAAGGGGCGGTCCTCGAGCAGGAGGCGCGGATCCACGTGCCCGTGCGGGGAGAGGATCGGCAGGTCGGCGACGCTCGCGTGGAGGTCGCGGGCGATCGCCCGGGTCGTCGGGTCGATCGGCAGGAGTCGGTCGGGATCGTTCAGCAGCTTCGTCGGCACGGGGCCATCCAAGTATGGGTGGCCGACGGTGTCAACCGATTGCCAAGGCTGTCGCAGAGCGTGGCGCGCGGGGCGTGGACCGGGGTCAGGCGTCGCGGCGCGGCCCCGTCGAGGCCCGCGGCACGAACTCCGTCGGCAGGTCGTCGGTCCGTTCCGGAGGCTCCTCGTCGCCGAGCACCCGGCGGACCGCCCGCTCGCCCATCCGGCCCAGCGGCGCGCTGATGGTCGACAGCGGCGGCGAGGTGAAGTCGCTCCCGAAGATGTCGTCGAAGCCGATGATGCTGAGCTGCTCCGGGATCGCGACGCCCGACTCCTGAGCTGCGCGCATCAGGCCGATCGCCACCAGGTCGTTGTAGGCGATCACCGCGCCGACGCCGGAGGCCGTCACCCGGGCGAGGACGCCCCTCCCGCCGTCGAGGGTCGAGACGCCCGGCCCGATCTCGACGACCGTCATGCCCCGCTGCGGGGCGCGCTCGAGGAGGAGGTCCCACCGTGCGGCGCTCATCCACGAGTCGGGCGGACCGGCGATGAAGGCGAGGGAGCGGTGGCCGAGGGCAGCGAGGTGGTCGAGCGCGGCGTCGATCCCGGGACCGAGGTCGGGCACGATCCCCGCGACGCCGGGGACCACTCTGTTGAGGACGACGACGGGGATGCGCCCGGCCAGCGCGATGATCTCCTCGTCGCTGAGGCGGGTGCTGACGAGGACGAGCCCGTCGGTGGAGGCGGCGATGCGGTCGGCCGCCTCGGCCTCGCGCTCCCCGGACTCCTGCGACTCGGCGAGGATCATCGTGAAGCCGCGGAGCGACGCCGCCCGCTCCGCTCCGCGCACGGCGGGGAAGAAGGCCGGGTTGGTGATGTCGGCCACCAGCAGCCCGAGGGTCGAGGTACGGCCCGTCGGCAGCGCGCGCGCCATCGGGTTGAGCCGGTAGCCGAGCTCCTTCGCGGCGGCGCGGATCCGCTGCTCGGTCGCGGCGTTCAGCCGTCCGGGCGTGCTCAGCCCGCGGGAGACGGTGGAGGGGGCGACGCCGGCGAGCCGGGCGACGTCGTAGATCGTCGTCGCGGAGCGGCCGCGGCGTCTCGGGGCGGAGGGGCCGGTGGGCGCGTCTTCGCTGGGCACGATCGCGGTCTTCTCTCGAGGGGCACGGCGGCGGACGGGGCGCCGTCCGCCGCCCATGGTGCCACAGGGGCGAGAAGCCCGCCCGGGCCGTCCCTCTCGTCCGGGTCGGGCCGGAGGGGAGGGGCCGCGCTCCGGGAGGCCGTCGTGTCCGGCCGGCCGCCCGCCGCTCCGGTCCCGTCCAGCGCGGTTCCGCGCAGCTCCGCCGCGTCAGCCCCGCTCCGGGAACGCCCCCTCCTCGCGGATGCGCTCGTTGAGCGCCGCCAGGAACACGCCCTCGTCGAGGTCGAGCGGCACCTCGCGTCCCGTCCAGCTCGAGTAGTGGATCGCGTTGGCGAGCCGGACCCCGAGGATCCCCTCCGCCCCGGGCGCGAGCAGCGGCGTGCCGTGCACGATGCTGTCCGCGAAGTCCTGCAGGACGGCCGCGTGCTGCTCGCCCCAGACGGAGCCCGACTCGATCCGCTCCGTGGTGGAGAGATCCGCGGTGTCGTAGCGGCCGGTGAGCAGGAGGCCCACGTCCTCGGCGCTGAGGGCGGCGCTGAGCTCGCGCTCAGGGGCGCTCAGACGGGTGATCGTCGCGACCCGGGAGTCGTCGACGACGATCCGGCCGCGGTCGCCGACGATCTCGAGGCGGTCGGTGCCGATCGGGTCGTGCGTCGTGGTGACCAGCACTCCGGTCGTGCCCCCGCCGAAGTCGGCGAGCACCGTCACCTCGTCCTCCACCGCGATGTCGCGGCACCGCCCGTAGCCGGCCTTCGCGACCACCGACTCCGGCGCTCCGCACAGCCACTGCCACAGGTCGAGCTGGTGGGGCGCCTGGTTGACCAGGACGCCTCCGCCCTCGCCTCCCCAGGTCGCGCGCCAGTCGCTCTGGTCGTAGTAGGCCTGGGGTCGCCACCAGGTCGTGATGATCCAGTTCGAGCGCAGGATCCGGCCGATCCCGCCCTCGTCGATGATCTCCTTGAGCCGGCGGTACAGCGGGTTCGCCCGCTGGTTGAACATGATCGCGAAGCGCTGCCCGGGGCGGGCGGCGGCGGCCTCGTTCAGCTCCGCCACCTGCGCGGCGTAGACGCCCGCCGGCTTGTCGACCAGCACGTGCAGCCCGTGCTCGAGCGCATCGATGCCGATCCCGGGGTGGAGGTAGTGCGGAGTGCAGACGACGACGGCGTCGACCTCTCCGCTCGCGAGGAGGGAGCGGTGGTCGGCGTGGAAGGACGCTCCGGGCGCGAGCGCGGCGGCCGCCGCCTCCCGGGCGGGGTCGACGTCGGCGACGGCGGTGACGACGACGTCGCGCACCCGGCCGTCGGCGAGGAAGCGGGCGTAGGAGGAGCCCTGGGCGCCGAATCCGATGATGCCGAGGCGGACGGTGGTCATGGGAGCAGTCCTTCGTTCGAGGTGGAGTGGGGTGTCCGCCCGGGTGCGCTCGGAGCGTAGGCGGCCTGGACGATCGCGAGCGACCTCGCCGCCTCGCGGGGCGAGATCCAGAAGGGCTCGTCCTCGCCGAGGCGGGCGTAGAAGTCGTGCACGAGCAGCTCGTGCGAGGCGCCCCAGTACGAGCGCCCGCCGGATCGGCGCTCCGTGTCCGGGACGACCTCGACGGATCCGTCGTCGTGCCGGACGGTGAGGGCACCGCGCAGCGAGACGGTGGCGCGCTCGGTGCGCAGGCGGAGCTCGACCGGCTCGTCCCACGCGTTGGCCACGGTCGCGTAGAGGACGCTGCGCGCACCGGAGGCGTGGGTGAGCACCAGGTCGGCGGTGTCCTCGACCTCGATCGGCAGCAGGCGCGTGGAGGCGGAGCCGCTCACCGCGACCACCTCGCCGACGAGCCACTGCAGGAGGTCGACGGTGTGGATCGCCTGATTCATCAGCATCCCGCCGCCGCCTTCGGCCCACGTCCCGCGCCAGGGGCGGTCGAGGTAGTAGCCGGGGGTGCGGTGCCAGAGCACGGTCGCGACCGCACCCGTCACCGCGCCCAGGGAGCCGGACGCCAGCAGCTCGCGGAGGCGCTGCGCGGGCGGGTTGTAGCGGTTCTGGAAGCAGACGCCGATGCGCGCCCCGCCCCGCTCGGCCGCGGCGATCACCTGCTCCCCCTCCGCGACGGAGGAGGCGAGCGGCTTCTCGAGGAGCACCGCGACGCCGCGCTCGAGGGCCGCGACCGCCAGCGCGGCGTGCGTGCTGTGCGGAGTGCAGACGTGCACGACGTCGGGGCGGACGGAGTCGAGCATCCGGACCGCCTCGGGGAAGCCCGGCACCGCGTGCCTCTCGGCGGCCGCGGCGAGCCGGCCCGGGTCGGTGTCGCAGACCGCCACCAGCTCCGCGCCGGGCGCCGTGCCGATCGCCGCGAGGTGGACGGAGGAGATGTCGCCGCAGCCGATCACCGCCGCGCGGACGGTCATCGCAGGTCGATCCCGAGCGAGGAGGCGAGCGCCCGGAAGGCCCGAGCGGCCACTCCGAACGCCTCGGGGCCGGAGAATCCGCCGAGGGCGTCCGTGATCGCGAGGTGCGGCTCCAGCGAGGCGACGCCCGTCCAGCCGTCGTCGCGCAGGGCGGTGAGGGTCTCGCGCAGCTGTCCGTCGCCCTCGCCGGCGGGCACCACGGTGCCGGTGGCGGCCGCCGCGTCCTTCACCTGCAGGTAGTCGACGTAGGGCCGCAGCGCCGCCCACCCGTCGTCGAAGGGGCGCACCCCGCACTGCACGAAGTTCGCGTTGTCCCAGGCGAGGCGCAGGGCGGGCGAGCCGACGGACTCGACCAGGTCGAGGATCCGCTCGGGGACGTCGCCGTAGATCTCCTTCTCGTTCTCGTGCAGGAGCACCACGCCCTCGCGCTCGGCACGGTCGGCGAGCCTGCGCATGCGCAGCAGGACGTCGTCGCGGATGCTGTCGACCGGGACTCCCTCGCCCCGGTAGAACGAGAAGACGCGGATGCTCGGCGTGCCGAGGGCGTGTGCGACGCGGATGACGCGGTCGAGGCGCGCCACCTCGAGCTCGGGGTCGAGGGCGACGTCGACCTTGCCGATGGGCGAGGCGACGGCCGAGACGGACTGGCCGCCGCGCTCGAGCACCGCGGCGAGGCGGGCGAGGCGCTCGTCGTCGAGGTCGACGACGTTCACGCCCCAGGCGCTGCGCACCTCGATGCTGTGCGCGCCGAGTGCTCGGAGGACGGCGACCTGGACGTCCGGGTCCGGGTCGATCTCGTCGCCGAAGCCGGAGAGGGTCCAGGGTGCGGGGGTCGCGGATGCGGTGGTCGCGGATGCGGTGGTCACGGTGCGTGCCTCGTTCTCGTCGTCGGGAACCGGCGGACAGGAGCGCCGCCGTGCCACGACCATACGTGTATTGGCAACCGATTGACAAGATCGGAGGCGCGCCTCTACCGTCGGTGGCGTTCCGGGCCGCGTCGACGTCGGCCCCACCGCGACGGGGAGGACTGCCATGACCAGGATCGGCGTGCAGGCGATGATGCTGAAGGAGGCGTTCGCCTCGGCGGGCGCCTTCGCGACGCTCCGGGAGGTCCGCGCGATCGGCTACCGGTCGGTGGAGATCTCGCAGATCCCGCTGACGGCGGCGACGGTGGCCGAGCTGCAGCGGGCGCGGGACGAGCTCGGCGTGGAGATCGCGGCGATCTCGGCGGGCCTGGCTCCGGGGGACTCCCCGGGTGCGGCGCTCGAGGGCGGGCTCGCCGGGATCGTCGCCGACGCCCGCGCGCTCGGCGCGCACACGGTCCGGATCGGCATGCTGCCCGCCTCCGCGGCGGCCTCGCCGACCGCTCTGCTCGACTTCGCCGACCGCTGCCAGGCCGCCGCGGCGAGGCTCCGCGACGACGGGCTGCGGCTGCTGCTCCACAATCACCACCTGGAGTTCGCGCGGCACGGCGGCCGGCTCCTGCTCGACGTCGTCGCCGAGCGGGCTCCGCTGCTGGGGCTCGAGCTCGACGTGCACTGGGTGCAGCGGGGCGGGCTCGATCCCGTGACGACGCTGCGCCGGTACGGGGAGCGCATCGCCCTGGTGCACCTGAAGGACTACCGGGTCGGGCCGCCCGCCGACGTGTCCGGCGGGTGGTCCGTGCACGCCTTCACCTCGAACGTGCAGTTCGCCGAGGTGGGGGAGGGCAACCTCGACTTCCCCGGGATCATCGGGACGAGCCTCGCGCTCGGCGTCGAGCACCTCCTCGTCGAGCAGGACGAGCGCTACGGGCGGAGCGCGCTCGACTGCCTGCGGACCTCGCACGCGAACCTCGTCGCGATGGGCTTCGCGGACCTGTTCTGAGGAGCGGCCGAGGCTCCTCCCCAGGCATGGGCGCGGCCGAGGCTCCTTCCCAGGCATCGGAGCGGCCGAGGCTCCTCCCCAGGCGTCGGAGCGGCCCGTCCTCCACCGATCCGGGGTCCGGTTCCCCGCCGCGCCGGGCGCGACGACAGGCTCGACCCGTCGACGGAGGAGGTGGTGGCGATGGTCGTCCCGGACAGCGTGCTCGGAGTGATGGCGCTCGTCGCGCTGGTGCTGCCCGGGGTGCTCTACGCCTCCGTGCGGGTCTGGGCGGCGGGGTTCCGCTGGACGGACCACACGGTCTCCGCGCGCCTGTTCGAGGCGGTCCTGGTGAGCATCGCGCTCGACGCGGCGTACCTCGTCGTGGCGGGCGAGGAGCTGATGCGCCTGGCGGCCGATCCCCGTGCGGCGGTGCTGCAGGAGCCGAGGGCCGTGGGCTGGTGGATCCTCGTGCTCGGAGTGCTGGTGCCGGCGTCGCTCGGCTCGGCGCTGCACGTGCGGCTGCGGTGGTGGCGGCCGCCGTGGCCGGTGCTCCGGAGGCGGGGGCTCGGCTGGGTGCGGGTCCCGGCGGGGCGGGCGACGGCCTACGAGAGCGTGCCGACCGCAGGGGACAAGGTGGCGGCGGGGCGAGTGGACAGCTGGGTGTGCGCTGAGCTGCCGGATGGGCGCCGGGTCGGGGGCTGGTTCTCGTCCGACAGCTTCGTGTCGACCTCGACGCGATCTCGCGACATGTACATCGAAGAGCAGTTCACCGTCCGCGAGGATGGGACTCTCGGGGAGCGGATCGAGGACACGGCTGGAGTCTGGATCTCGCTGCCGGACCACTCCCTCGTGGAGTGGCGCACCGCCCCCGAGGCGGGAACCGACAGGAGGAGCGCGACGTGACCGAGAAGATCGTCTGGAAGTTCGGATCGGTCGCCAGGGGCCGTCGGCCCGTCTGGGGGCGCTCCGCCCCGGCCGTCCCTCCGACCTCGCCCTCAGGGGTCTACTACCCGCCCTCTCACCCGAACGCTCCGCGCGAGAAGAAGTAGCGGGATCCGCCGGGTCCGCCTCCGCTCCGCGCAGCGGAGGACAATGGAGGGACCCCCAGCGAAGGAGACCACCGTGGATCAGCCGCGCATGAACGTCGAGTCGTTCAACCTCGACCACCGCACCGTCGCCGCGCCGTACGTGCGCCTCGCCGACGCGAAGACGCTGCCCGGAGGCGACCACCTCGTCAAGTACGACGTGCGCTTCACGCAGCCCAACCGCGGGCACCTCGAGATGCCCACCGTGCACTCGCTCGAGCACCTGTTCGCCGAGAAGTCCCGCAACCACTCCGACCGCGTGATCGACTTCTCGCCGATGGGCTGCCAGACCGGCTTCTACCTGCTCCTCTCGGGCGAGCCCGAGCTCTCCGAGGTGCTCGGCCTCGTCGAGGCGACGCTCCAGGACATCACCGAGGCCGACGAGGTCCCGGCGGCCAACGAGACCCAGTGCGGCTGGGGCGCCAACCACTCCCTCGAGGGGGCGCAGGAGGCGGCGCGCACGTTCCTCGCGCACCGCTCGGAGTGGGAGACGGTCACCGCGTGAGCACGGCGATCGTCCTGGTCGCGATGGACGAGGAGGCCGTGCCGTTCCTCGCCGCCGCGACCAGCGCCTCCGAGCCCCGCGCCGTCGGCAACGCGCTGCAGTGGGAGCTCGAGCTCGACTCCCGGGCGGTGCTGCTCGTCCGCACCGGCATCGGTCTCGTCAACGCGTCCGGCGGTCTCACCGCGGCGATCCTGCGGGAGGCCGGCGAGCGGCCGCTCGTGGTGAGCGCGGGGACCGCCGGCGGCCTGGGCGCCGACGTCCGCGTGGGCGAGGTCGTGATCGGCGCCGAGCACGTGCAGACCGACGCCGATGCGCGGGCGTTCGGCTACGCGCTCGGGCAGGTCCCGGGAATGCCCGCCCGCTACTCCGGGGACGACGCGGCGCTCGCCGCGGAGCTCGACCTGCCCGAGGGGCCGCCGGTGCGCCGCGGCCTGATCGTCTCGAGCGACGTCTTCGTCTCCAGCGCCCACGTGGACCGCGTGCGGAGCGACTTCCCCGGCGCGCTCGCCACCGACATGGAGTCGGTCGCACTCGCGCAGACGGCGCACGTGCACGGGCTGCCGTTCGTCTCGGTCCGCGGGATCTCGGACCTCTGCGCCCCCGGCGAGTTCGAGGCGCACGTCGACGACGCGGCCGACCGCTCCGTCACCGTGGTGCGGGCGCTGCTGCGCGGGCTCGGCGACCGGGACTGACGGACGGGCGGCCCTCCGCGACAGCGTGGGAGGGCCGCCCCGCGGGGTCAGTCGTTGCCGACGTGCTGGTCGCCGGCCTCCTGGGCCTTGTCGACCTGGCCGGCGAACTTCCCGCCGGTCGCGGAGTCGGCGGCGTCGCCCGCCTTGTCGAGTCCCTTGTCGGTCAGCTCCTCGCCCTTGTCGCTGTTCGCGGCGTTCTTCGCCTTGTCCGCGAGTCCTCCGAGATCCACCATGGGGTCGTTCCTTCCGTCGATGAGCGCCCGTCGAGCGGCGGGCCGTCGCCAGTCTCCGCCGATCGCGGAGGCTCGGCGCGGGGGTTGCGGCGCAGGGCCGCCGCGAGGAGGATGCACCGCCGACCCGACGCGACCGGCTCGGCCCGACCCGCCCCGTCAGCCCGCTGCGCCGAGCCCCGTCACCGCACCGGCGATCGCCGTCGTCTCCTCGCCGTCCGGCCAGCGCAGCCGCACGCCCGGCTCCGTGACGACGCCGCCCACCACGGCCGTCGCGGTCCAGGGCGTGCCCATCCGCGACTCCCCCCGCCGGTCGGCGGTGATCATCGCGAAGCCGGGGAAGCAGCCGAGCCAGTCGGCGGTGCCGGCCGCCTCGGGGACGGGGACCGCCGCGAGGTCGAGCACCGCTCCTCCTCCGCTGGCTTCGGCGAGCATGCCGACCGTCCCCACCAGCCCGGCCATGCTCACGTCCTTCGCAGCCCTCGGCCGCGCGAGTCCGACGGAGGCGGCCATCGCCCGGAGCTCCTCCGCGCGCCGCGACGAGGTCGAGTCCCACTGGGCGCCCGCGAAGCCGGGCCGCCAGCCGCCGCCGAGGTCGGCCGTCAGCGAGAGCTCGTCGCCCGGAGCGGCGGCGCCCGGCACCGGCTGCGCGGCACGGCCGAGACCGGTCACGCTCAGTGCCGCCGGCACTCCGAGCTGGGTGTGCCCGCCGAGCACGGGGACGCCCCAGGCGGCGGACGCGGCCCGCAGACCGCTGACGATGCGCGCGGCGGCGGCGGCGTCGCGAGCGCCGATCGCGTCCATCAGCCCGATCCCGGTCGCGCCCATCGCGGTCAGATCGTTGACGTTGACCAGCACGGAGCACCACCCCGCCCACTCCGGGTGCCGCTCCACCATGGACGGGACGATCGCGTCGCAGACGGCGACCAGGTCGCTGCCCGGCACCGGTGCTCCGTCGTCGCCGACGAAGCCCGCCCCGCCGAGGCCGCCGTCGGCCGCCAGCGGAGCCAGCAGGGCGCCGAGGGCCGCCTTGGCCGCGGTCGCCGCCCGGTCGAGCCGGTCGATCGGCCAGCGCATCCGGGCGTGCTCGATTCCGGCGACGGTGCTCGTGCCGATCCTCCGCCAGCCGAGCCGCCGGAACAGCACCTCGTTGCGCAGCTGCACCGAGGCCTCGAAGCGGAGCACCCCGCGCGCCTCCGCCTCTGCGCAGGCCGCGCGCACGAGGGCGGCGCCGATCCCGGAGCCGCCCCGCGCCTCGCGCGCCACCACCAGGCGGCTGCCGGTCCACCAGCCCAGGTCGCGTCCGCCGCCGACCGGCGCGAGACGGACCCCGCCGACCACCGCGCCGTCCGGAGCCACCGCGACGAGCGCCACCGAGCGCGGATCGTCGTCGGAGTCGTCGTGGTCGTCGCCCGCGAACATCCCCTGCTCGGCGACGAAGACCTCGCGCCGCAGGGCCCGGTGCGCGGCGAGCTCGCGCTCCTCCGCGCGCACCACCGTGAACGGAGGGGCGACGCGCACGCCCTCGAGGATCGAGAGCTCCACCATCAGGCGCCGGCCGTCTTCAGGACGCCGCACGCCCCGCACGCCGCGCAGCCCGCGCTCTGACCGCTGCTCAGCATCCCGGCCTCGATCAGGAGCGCGGCGACCTCGGCGCTGACCCGCTCCAGGAGCGACCCGGCCGGCGGGAGCACGTGGTCGACCTCGGTCGCGAGGGTCCCGCGCAGCGGACGGAAGGGCACCACGAAGGGGTAGACCCCCATCCCGATCAGCTCGCGGGCGCTCGCGACCAGCTCGTCCGGGTCCTCGCCCAGGCCCACCAGGAGGTAGGTCGAGACCTGGTTGCGGCCGAAGATCCGCACCGCCTCGCGCCACGCCCAGCGGTACTCGTCCAGGCTCACCCGCGCCTTGCCCGGGGTCCAGCGCTGCCGCACCGCGTCGTCCATCGACTCCACGTGGATGCCGATCGAGACGGCGCCCGCGTCCTTCAGCGCCTGCAGCGCCGAGACGTCGGACGGCGGCTCGCACTGCACCTGGATCGGCAGCCCGGGGACCGCCGCGAGCACCGCGCGGACGCAGCGCGCGAGGTGGGCCGCTCCGCGGTCGCGGCCCTTGGAAGTGCCGGTGGTCATCACCATCTGGCGCACGCCGTCGAGGCGGACCGCCGCCTCCGCGACCTCGGCGAGCTGGGCCGGGGTCTTGACCGCGATGGTCGCGCCGGCCTCGAGCGAGGCCTCGATCGCGCAGAAGCGGCAGCGCTCCGCCTCGTCGTAGCGCATGCAGGTCTGCACGACAGTGGTCGCGAGGATGTCGCGGCCGTGCAGCCGGGCGATCTTCTCGTAGGAGACGCCGTCGGCGGTGTCGAGATCGTAGAAGCGCGGGCGG
The DNA here is from genome assembly GCF_002932795.1 of Rathayibacter sp. AY1B5. Classification (NCBI taxonomy): domain Bacteria; kingdom Bacillati; phylum Actinomycetota; class Actinomycetes; order Micrococcales; family Microbacteriaceae; genus Rathayibacter; species Rathayibacter sp. AY1B5. The sequence goes on along the minus strand of NZ_PSWM01000008.1, from coordinate 78,236 downwards.
CGGACGGGAGTCACGTCCAGGCCGATGTCGGCGCCCTCGAGCAGGAGGCGGTTCCCGCTCACCACGTAGGGGCTGTCGGGGTTCACCGGGATCGCGGCGCCCAGGCCGCCGAGCATCACGTGCCCGTCGTCGCTCGGGCCGGCGCCGGCCTCGCGGTGCACCGGTGCCTCGACGCGGATGCCCTGCAGGGCGATGTCGACGCGGGTGCGGAGGGCGGAGGGGCCGGTGCGGCGGATCCCGGTCGAGTGCGGGCCGGAGTGCGCCCCGCCCGTCGCCGGTGGCGAGGACGCGGGGGAGGGACTGCGGAGATCGGTCACGAGGACTCCTTCGTGGCACCGCGGTGCGGGCCGGACGGGCCGCGCACAGCGGCGGCCGGGATGTCGGTGCGGTCGTCTCGCTCCCCAGTCAAGGCGCATCGTGTTTCGCCCTCGTGACGGGAGGAACGCGGTCTCGTTACGGATGCGCCGTCACGGGAGCTTCTTCCGGTGGAAACCACTCCGAAACATCCCGGCCGTTGACTGGACGCGTTCCACTCCGCACCACTGCTCCACCCCGGCGGACGTCTTCCCGCGTCGTCTCAGCGCATCCCGCCGGAGCCATGCACTCGCACGCCGCTTCGGCGGACCGACACCAGGAGGAACCATGTCCGTCTCCCAGGAGATCGAAGACCAGGTCAGCGCCAACATCGAGAAGTCGCGCTCCGAGATCGCCCACCCGGCGCTCCCGAAGGGCAGCAACCTCTACGGCTCCACCAAGGTCTTCCCCGACTACCAGGCCGAGCCGGGGGAGTCGTACCTGACCCTCGTGCACGGCATCGCCCACGAGTCCTCGGTCAGCTTCGTCGCGGTGCTCCAGGCCACCCGCGCGGCGCGCAAGGGCTACGAGTCCGCGCTCTACTTCTACGGGCCCGGCACCATCAACGCGATGGCCACCCGCGGCTTCCCGACGGTCGGCGACTCCGGATTCCCCGGCGAGCAGAACCTCAACAACGCGATCGAGACCTTCATCCAGGAGGGCAACCGCGTCTTCGTCTGCCGGTTCGGCATGGCGCTGCACGGCCTCCGCGAGGAGGACCTGATCGAGGGCTGCATCCCCTGCCACCCGCTCGACGTGCAGGACGCGCTCATCCACTACGCCCGCAAGGGCGCGATCATCAACTCCACCTACAACCTGTAGGCGATCGCGATGACCCTCGTCGGATCGGTCGCGGCGAACTTCACCCGCGACCTGGAGCAGAACTACGCCCTCATCGCCTCTCTGGCGGAGGAGGCCCGCGAGAGGGGAGTGCGCTTCCTCGTGCTCCCCGAGGCCGCGATCGGCGGCTACCTCTCCTCACTCGGCAACCACGGCGACACGGTCGCCACCACCCGCCGCTCCCTCCCGCCGGCGGTGCGCCTGGACGGGCCGGAGCTGCGGCGGGTGCAGGAGATCGTCGGCGACCTGATGGTGGCGATCGGCTTCTGCGAGCTCGACGACGACGGCCAGACCCGCTACAACGCGGCCGCGCTGCTGGACGGCGGGCAGGTGTACGGCAGCTACCGCAAGGTGCACCAGCCGCTGGGCGAGCACCTCTCGTACTCGCCGGGCCCGGGCTACGGCACCTTCGAGACGCCGGTCGGCCGGGTGGGCCTGCAGATCTGCTACGACAAGGCGTTCCCCGAGGCGGCCCGGTCGATGGCGCTGGACGGCGCCGAGATCATCGCCTCGCTCTCGGCGTGGCCGGCCGCTCGGACGGCGACGGCCGAGAACCTGCAGGAGGACCGCTGGACCTACCGGTTCAACCAGTTCGACATCGCCCGCGCCCTCGACAACCAGGTGTTCTGGCTCGCCTCGAACCAGTCGGGGACCTTCGGCTCGCTCCGCTACGTCGGGAACGCGAAGGTCGTCGATCCCGGCGGCAACGTGCTCGCGACGACGCTGCTCGGAGCAGGCACGGCCGTCGCCGACATCGACGTGCGCGGCACGTTCGAGGCGATGCGCGGCGGGATGTTCCACCTGCGCGACCGTCGGCCCGACGCCTACGACATCGACCGCGTCTGGAACGGAGGACTCGTCCATGCCTGAGATGACCTTCCACGTCCGCTGGCCGGACGGCTCGGAGGAGCGCTGCTACTCGCCGAGCCTGGTCGTGCACGAGTTCCTCGGGACCGGGACCGCCTACTCGATCGAGGACTTCGTCGCCCGTTCGAGCGAGGCGCTGCGCATCGCGTCGGACCGGGTGCGGGAGCGGTTCGGGTTCGCCTGCACCTCCGCGATGCAGCAGGAGTCCGACATCCTCCGCACGGCGCAGCGCTTCGAGGGCGGCACGGTCAGGGTGCTCGCGATGGAGCCGCCGGCCCCGGCCGGGCAGCGGGTGCGGCCGTGAGCGCCGTGATCGAGCCCGGGCGCCACGTCGAGGTCGCGGTGGTCGGAGGCGGGCAGGCCGGGCTCTCGATCAGCCGGCACCTGGTCGACGACGGCATCGAGCACCTGGTGCTCGAGCGCGCGAGCATCGGCCACGACTGGGTCGACCGCCGCTGGGACGCCTTCACCCTCGTCACGCCGAACTGGCAGTGCCGCCTCCCCGGGTACGCCTACGACGGGCCGGACCCGGACGGCTTCATGACGCGCGACGAGGTGCACGCGTGGGTCCGCCGCTACGCGCAGAGCTTCGACGCCCCCGTGGTGGAGGGCGTGGAGGTGAGCCGACTCCGCGAGCGCGCCGGGGGAGGGTTCGAGCTGGTCACGAGCGCGGGCTCGATCACGGCCGACCAGGTCGTCGTGGCGACCGGCGGCTACCACCGCCCGGTCCTCCCCGCCGTCGCCGCGCGGCTGCCGGCGGACGTGCTGCAGCTCCACTCCGCCGACTACCGCTCGCCGCAGGCGCTCCCGCCCGGCGGCGTGCTCGTCGTCGGCTCCGGGCAGTCGGGCGCGCAGATCGCCGAGGACCTCTTCCTCGCCGGGCGCGACGTCCACCTCGCCCTCGGCAGCGCGCCGCGGGTGGCGCGCTTCTACCGGGGCCGCGACTGCGTCGCCTGGCTCCAGGACATGGGCGTGTACGACGTGCCCGTCCACGCGCAGGTCGGCGGGCTCACCAAGCGGGAGTCGACCAACCACTACGTGACGGGGCGCGGGGGCGGGCGGGACATCGACCTGCGCACCTTCGCCCGCGACGGGATGCACCTCTACGGCCGGCTGGCCGAGGTGGAGGGGTCGCGGCTGCGCTTCGCCCCCACGGCGGAGGCGTCGCTCGACTACGCGGACTCGGTCGCGGAGTCGATCAAGGACGACATCGACCGCTACATCGCGGCGCACGGCATCGACGCTCCCGAGGAGGCCCGCTACCGTCCGGTCTGGCGGCCGGAGTCCGAGGCGACCGGGCTCGACCTCGCGGACATCGGCAGCGTCGTCTGGGCGGTCGGGTTCCGCTCCGACTACCGCTGGGTCGAGATCGGCGTGTTCGACGGCGCCGGCCACCCCACCCACCAGCGCGGAGTGACGAGCGTGCCGGGCCTGTCGTTCCTCGGGCTGCCGTGGCTGCACACCTGGGGGTCCGGCCGCTTCGAGGCGATCGCCCGCGACGCGGGGCACCTGGCGGAGGAGGTCCGGCGCGTGCGCGAGGCGGGGCGCTTCACGCGGGAGCGCGAGCCGGATCTCGCCGGATAGCCTCCTCGCATGACGGAGACGGTGATGGGTGCGGTCGCAGCGCACTTCGGTCGCGACATCGACCGCACCCTCGCCAAGCTCGCCGGCATCATCGCCCACGCGCGCGAGCGCTCGGTCGATTTGCTGGTGCTCCCGGACGCGACCCTCGGCGGCTACCTGCTCGACCTCCAGCACCCCGGGCCGGACCTGCCGCCGAGCCTCGAGCTCGACGGGCCGGAGGTCGCCCGCGTGGCCGAGCTGGCGGGCGATCTCACCGTGTGCTTCGGGATCGCGGAGCGGGCGCTCGAGGGCGGGCGCGAGCTCCGCTACGACACAGCGGTCTGCGTGCACGGCGGGCGCGTGATCGGCACGCACCGCAAGGTCCACCTGCCGCTGGGCGAGTCCGAGGCGTACCTGCCGGGCAGCGGCTTCGCCGCCTTCGACTCGCCGATCGGGAGGATGGGGATGCTGATCGACTTCGACAAGACCTTCCCGGAGTCCTCGCGCTCGCTGGCCCTGGACGGCGCGGAGGTGCTGGCCTGCCTCAGCGCGTGGCCCGCGAGCGTGACCGACCGCTCCGACCGGATCCGCAACGACCGCCAGGCCCACCTGTTCGATCTCTACGACTGCGCCCGCGCCGCCGAGAACCAGGTCTACCTCGTCTCCTCGAACCAGACCGGCGTGCTCGGCGGCCTGCGGTTCCTCGGGCAGGCGAAGGTCGTGGACCCGGCGGGAGAGATCGTCGCGAAGACCTGGGCGAAGGGCGGGCTCGCGCTCGCCTCCGCCGACGTCGCCGGCTCCGTCGCCCGCGCCCGCCGCACGATGCACCACCTCCGCGACCGCGCGGAGCACGCCTACCGGAGCTGAGATGCGGATCCGCCTGCTGACCTACTCCACCCGGCCGCGCGGCGGGGTGGTGCACACCCTCGCCCTCGCTGAGGCGCTCGCGCGCGCCGGACACGACGTCACGGTGCACACCCTCGCCCGAGGCGGCGACGCCTCCTTCTTCCGCCCCGTCGATCCGTCCGTGAGCGTGCGGGTGGTGCCCTTCCCGCACCGCGAGGGCGAGCCGGTCGGCGCCCGCATCGTGCGGTCCATCGCGGCGATGGCCGAGGCCCTGCGGGGTGAGGACGCCGCGGTCGTCCACGCGCAGGACTGCATCTCGGCCAATGCGGCACTCGCCGCTGGACTCGCGCCGATCCGCACGATCCACCACCTGGACGACTTCACCACCCCGGAGCTGCGGGCCTGCCACGATCGCGCCGTCCGGCTCCCCCGGGCCCGGCTGTGCGTGTCCGCCGCGGTCGCCGAGGAGGTGCGCGCGGGCTGGGGGCTGCTGCCCGACGTGATCCCGAACGGTGTCGACGCGGCGCGGTTCGCGGCCGCCGTCGACGATCCGCTCACCGGGGCCTGGCGCGCCGAGCTCGGCCCGTACCTCCTCGCCCTCGGCGGCATCGAGCCGCGGAAGGGCAGCATCGAGCTGCTCGAGGCGTGGGCTCTGCTGCGCGAGCGCGGCCACGACGTCGCGCTGGTGCTCGGCGGCGGCGAGACCCTGTTCGACTACCGCGAGTACCGGGCCGCCTTCGACCGGAGGGCTCTCGAGCTCGGGGTCGCCCCGGTGATCCTCGGCACCGTTGCGGAGGAGAGGCTCGCTCCGCTCGTCGCCGGCGCCTCCGCGCTGGGCTTCGTCTCGGTGAAGGAGGGGTTCGGGCTGGCGGCGATGGAGGCGCTCGCCGCGGGGGTGCCGGTCGTGGCGCGGGAGCTGCCGGTGATCCGCGAGGTGTTCGGGGACGCGGTCCGCTACGGGCGGGACCCCGCTTCCTTCGCCGACGCACTGGAGGAGGCCCTGACGCTGCCCTCGCCGGACGGCCGGGCCCTGGCCGCCTCGCACTCCTGGGACGACGTCGCGGCCGCGCACCTGCGGTTCTACGAGCGCGTGCTCGACGGCTCGGTCCAGGACTCGGGAGGAACTCCTCCGGACGGGCCGGGATCCGCGAGAGCGGGCGCCCCCGGATGACTCCGTCCTGCAGCGTGGACACGATCGGACGCCGCCGGTGACCCGCCGGTCGATCTCGCGCATCGTCACCGGCCTCGCCGACGGCGATCCCGACCGGATCGTCGCCGTGGCGGACGAGGGCGCGCTGACGGCGGGGGAGCTGGACCGCGAGAGCGCCCGCCTCGCCCGCGCCTACCGCGAGCTCGGCGTCCGGACCGACGACCTCGTCACCGTCTCGCTCCCGAACTCGCTGGACGCGCTCGTCGTCTGCGCGGCGATCTGGAAGGCGGGCGCCGTGCCGCAGCCGGTCTCGACCGGGCTGTCGGCGGCGGAGCGCGCCGAGGTGGAGCGGATCGCGCGGCCGGCACTCGTCATCGGCGCACCCTCCTGCTCCGCCGCCGTCCCGTGGCGCGCGGGCGACTGGCGGCCCGGGCCGGAGGTGCCGGCCGGCCCGCTCGAGGACCGGTGGGCCTCGTCCTGGAAGGCGCCCACCTCCTCCGGCAGCACCGGGCGGCCGAAGGTGGTGCTCGCCGCGGGCCCGGCGCTGCTGGACCCGGAGGCGCCGGTCGCGCCGTTCCTGCCGCGCGAGGGCGTGCAGCTGGTGAGCGGTCCGCTGATGCACTCGGCGACCTTCACCTACGCCTTCCGCGGGCTGATGACCGGGCAGCGCCTGGTGCTGCTGCCGCGATTCGACGCCGCCCGGGTCCTCGCGGCGATCGAGGAGCACCGCGTGACCTGGACCCTGCTCGTCCCGACCACGATCCGCCGCCTGCTGGCCGCGCCCGAGCGGTCGAGGACGGACGTGTCCTCACTCGCGACGGTGCTGCACCTCGGAGCGCCCTGCGCGCCCGCCGACAAGCGGGCGCTGATCGGCTGGCTCGGGCCGGAGCGGGTGGTCGAGGTCTACGCGGGCAGCGAGTCGAACGGGCTGACGATGATCACGGGGCGGGAGTGGCTGGAGCGTCCGGGCAGTGTCGGGCGGCCGATCGGCGGGACGACGCTCCGCATTCTGCGGGAGGACGGCACGGAGGCTCCGACCGGCGAGCTCGGCCGCATCTGGCTGCACCGCGGGGAGGCCCCCGCCTACCGCTACCTCGGCGCCGGCTCGCGGCGGACGGAGGAGGGCTGGGACACCCTCGGCGACGTCGGCCGCGTCGACGGGGACGGGTGGCTCTGGGTGGTCGACCGCGCCGACGACCTGATCCTCCGGGGCGGAGTGAGCGTCTGGCCGGCGGAGGTCGAGCGGGTGCTGGAGGCACTGCCCGGAGTCCGCGGGGCGGTCGCCTTCGGCGTGCCGGACGCGGAGCTGGGGCAGGCGGTGGAGGCGGTCGTCGACGTGGGCGAGGCGGACGCGGACCCGGCCGGCCTGCTCGCTCGGGCGAACGCCGAGCTGGGCGCCGAGCGGCGCCTCCGGGCTCTCCGGATCGTGCACGAGCCCGTCCGGAGCGACGCGGGCAAGGTCCGCCGCTCCGCGCTCGCCCCCGCGGCGGAGACGCTCGGGATCCGCCGTTCCGCCGGTGCCCCGGATGGGCCAGAGTGGGCCCAGCGCCCCCGCGCACCGACCCCCAGGGAGACCCGATGAAGTACATGCTGATCATGCGCGCGACCGATGCGGCGAAGGAGGCCTACGCCGCGATCCCGTTCGACGAGATCATCACCCGGATGGGTCAGTACAACGAGGCCATGATCGAGGCGGGCGTGCTGCTCTCGGGCGACGGCCTGGCCGACGACATCGCCTCCTCCGGCTTCGTGGTCGACTTCTCCTCCGAGCCGCCGACCGTCGTCGACGGCGCCTACGGCCCGACCGAGTCGCTCTTCAACGGCTTCTGGATCATCGGGGTCGACTCCAAGGAGCAGGCCCGCGAGTGGGCGCTGCGCTGCCCCCTGGTGCCCGGCAACCGTCTCGAAGTGCGCCGGATCACCGACGAGAGCGACTTCGCGGACTTCGCCGACAACGAGTACGTGCAGAAGGAGGCCGGCTGGCGCGAGGACGAGGCGGCCCGCGCCTCCGGCGACTGACGCCGCGGCGGGCGTCACGCCTCGGTGACGACGCCCGCCTCGACGTGCCAGTGCCGCGTCAGCTGCACCGTCTCGAGCATCCGCCGGTCGTGGGTGACCAGCAGCAGCGTGCCCTCGTACGCCTCGAGCGCCTCCTCCAGCTGCTCGATGGCGACGAGGTCGAGGTGGTTCGTCGGCTCGTCCAGCACCAGCAGGTTCGTGCCGCGGGCCTGCAGGAGCGCCAGGGCGGCCCGCGTCCGCTCGCCCGGCGAGAGCTCGCCGACGCGGCGGCCGACGTGGTCGGCCTTCAGCGCGAACTTCGCCAGGAGCGTGCGCACCTCGGCCGTCGGCCACTCGGGCACCAGCGCCTCGAACGCGTCCGCGAGCGGCACCTCGGCGGCGAGCATCCCGCGGGCCTGGTCGATCTCGCCGATCGCGACGCTCGCGCCGAGTGAGGCGCCGCCCTCCTCCGGCTCTGCGCGGCCGAGGAGGAGCGACAGCAGCGTCGACTTGCCGGCGCCGTTGGGCCCGGTGATGCCGATCCGGTCGCCCGCGTCGACCTGGAGCGACACCGGCCCGAGCGTGAAGGAGCCACGGCGGGCGACCGCGCCGTTCAGCGTCGAGACGACCGAGCTCGAGCGCGGGGCGCTGCCGATCGTGAAGGCGAGCTGCCACTCCTTGCGCGGCTCCTCGACCTCCTCGAGCCTCGCGATCCGGCTCTCCATCTGGCGCACCTTCTGCGCCTGCTTCTCGCTCGACTCCGCCGAGGCCTTGCGGCGGATCTTGTCGTTGTCGGGGGCCTTCTTCATCGCGTTGCGCACGCCCTGGCTCGACCACTCCCGCTGGGTGCGGGCGCGGGAGACCAGGTCGGCCTTCTGCTCGGCGAAGTCCTCGTACTTCTCGCGGCGCTGGCGGCGCGCGGTCTCGCGCTCCTCCAGGAAGGCGTCGTAGCCGCCTCCGTAGACCCGGTTGGTGCCCTGCGCGAGGTCGAGCTCGAGCACGCGGATGACGCTGCGGGCGAGGAACTCGCGGTCGTGGCTGACGAGCACCGCGCCGCCGCGGAGTCCGCGGACGAAGGCCTCCAGGCGCTCCAGGCCGTCGAGGTCGAGGTCGTTGGTCGGCTCGTCGAGCAGCACTACGTCGAAGCGCGAGAGCAGCAGCGCCGCGAGGCCCACCCGCGCCGCCTGCCCGCCGGAGAGGGAGGTCATCGTCGAGGAGGCCGCCGCGGCGCCGAGCGACAGGCCCAGGTCGGCCAGGACGACCGGGGTGCGCTCGTCGAGATCGGCTGCTCCGCTCGCGAGCCAGCGGTCGAGCGCGAGGGCGTAGCGGTCGGCGATCGAGCCGTCGGGATCGGGGTCGGCCAGCGCGGAGGCGGCGGCGTCGAGCTCGGCGGAGGCCTCGGCGCAGCCGGTGCGGCGTGCGATGTACCCGGCGACGGTCTCGCCCTCGCGGCGCTCGTGCTCCTGCGGCAGCCAGCCGACGAACGCGTCGCCCGGCGAGAGCACGACGGAGCCCTCGAGCGGGGCCGTCTCGCCGGCGAGGATGCGCAGGAGTGTCGACTTGCCGGCTCCGTTCGCCCCCACGACGCCCACCACGTCCCCGGGGGCGACCGTCAGGTCGAGTCCGTCGAACAGGGTGCGGTGCGCATAGCCTCCGGAGAGGCCCTTGGCGACGAGGGTGGCGGTCACCGGTCCAGCGTAGGCGCGGGCGACTCGCTAGACGGTCTGGTGATCAGCCGGTCTAGAATGTTCTGATGAGCGACACGAGCCTGCGGAGCGGCGCCGGGTACTGGTACCCGGACGAGTCGTCCACCCGCCGCGCTGTCGAGGTGCTGAGCGCCATGCGCACGTACCGCGTCTCCGAGGTCTCGATGCGCCGCCGCACGCGCGAGCGGATGGCGATGGGCGAGACGGACCTGATCGCCATCCAGTACCTGCTCCGCCAGCAGCGCAAGGGCGAGCTGGTGACCGGCAAGGACCTGGCGTCGCACCTCTCCATCTCCTCCGCGTCGACCACGGTCCTCATCGACCGCCTGGTCCGCAGCGGCCACCTCGTGCGCAAGCCCAACCCGACCGACCGACGCGGGATCGTCGTGGAGGCGACGGTCGACAGCGACGACGAGGTGCGCGCGACGCTCCAGGAGATGCACCGCCGGATGCTCGCGATCGCCGAGGACCTGGACGCCCCCGAGGCCGAGGTCGTCGTCAACTTCCTCCGCCGGATGAGCGCGGCCGTCGACGAGATCGACGCGGAGCACGGCGACGGGCACGATACGGATGACGCGGGCCGAGCGGAACCCTCCGCAGCGAAATAGCTAGACGGACTAGTAATAAGCCGAGGGGCCTATAGTCTGGCGGCATGGGTCAATTCCTCTACGGCACTCCTCCCGCCGTCATCGAGATCGAGGACCGGACCCTGGCCCACCTCCAGATCGTGATCTACGCGAAATTCCGCCGCGACGAGCGCTTCAGCCTCACCCTCGACTCCATGCCCGAGGGGGCGCGCGGCCGCCACTCCTTCTGGATGAACCCCAACATCGCCCTGCAGTTCCACTTCGCGGGGAGCCGCCAGCCCACGATCAACCCGACCTGGGTCGAGCTCCTGATGGACGCGGCGAACAGCGGCGGCGGGCTGCGCCTGCTCACCGAGCCCCCGTCCTGACGCGGCCGCAGCCGCGTGCGTCTCCTAGGGTGGAGCAGGCGCCGCGGGGCGCGCGGAGGGCGGGGGACATGCGCAGGACGGTCATCGGAGCGACGGCACTGGCCGGGGTGCTCGCGCTCGCGGGGTGCTCGGCGCCCGCTCCGGCTCCCACGGTCACGGTCACCGTGTTCGCCACGGCGACGCCGACCCCGGTGCCGGACCCGACCGTCACGGCGGCGCTCCCGCAGTCGACGGCCACGGTCTTCGCGCCGGTCCCCGAGGCGACGGTCACCTTCACGCCGAACGCGACACCGGACATCCCCGAGACGGCCTTCGCCGTCGACAACGGCGCGGTCCCCGGGGCGAACGGCGAGCCGACCCGCGACGGCGAGGGCGACATCGTGAGCTACACCGTGGTGCAGGGCGACACGTTCTTCGACATCGCGCAGCGCTTCGGGATCCCGGTGCAGCAGCTGCTCCGGATGAACCCGAGGATCGCCGGGGCCGGCGAGGCCGTGTACATCGACGCCGTCGTCAACCTCGACTCGAGCACGCTGGGCTGAGTGGAGCGGCGGGCCGCGGGGCGGCCGCCCGGCCGGTCGCGACCCGGCTACTGCGACTTCGGCAGGACGTGGAACGCGACCGCGAGCGATCCCGAGATCATCAGGATGCCGCCGACGAAGAGGAATCCGGCGATGTCGGGCAGCAGGAACGAGTTGCCGAGAACGAGGATCCCGCCGAGGAACAGCACGAACGAGAGGACGACGCCCAGACCAGTCATGCCCTCATCGTACGCAGGTCACGGGAGCAGGAGGTCCGCGAGCTCCTCGGCACCGGACACCAGCGCGATCGTCCCGACCGCCTCGAGCGGCGATCCGTAGCCCCACTCGACCATGATCGTCGGCACGCCGTGGGCGGCGGCGCCCTGCACGTCGTGCTCGCGGTCGCCGACCATCACCGGCGCCGAGAGGTCGACGCCGAGCTCGCGGAGCCGGCGCAGCGCCTCCTCCACGACGTCGGCCTTGGCGCTGCGGACCTCGTCCTCGGAGGCGCCGCAGATCACGGTGAAGTACTGCGCCAGCCCGTAGTGCTCGAGGATGCGCGTGGCGGCCGACTCCGGCTTGGAGGTCGCGAGCGAGAGCGGCACGCCGGCCTCGGCGATGCGCGCCAGCACCTCGGGCAGCCCCGGGTAGACCGAGGAGTCGAAGAGCCCGCCCGCGTTGTAGCGGCGGCGGTAGACCACGAGCGCGGCCTGCGCCTCCTCGACGGTCATCCCGCCGAGCTCGCGGAACGCCTCGAGCAGCGGAGGGCCGACGTAGGCCAGCAGCTCGGCCGGAGCGGGCACGGGGCGGCCCAGCTCGACGAAGGTCTCGACGAGCGTCCCGGTGATCCCGGGGGCCGAGTCGGTGATCGTGCCGTCGAGGTCGAACAGGATGCAGGACCAGGTGCCGGCGCGCGCGTCGAGGCCGGTGGCGGCGAGGGTCGTGTCGGACATGGCGGGCTCCTGACCTCGGAGGACGGGGTGACGCCGGCGCTGCCCCGCCGGGGGCCACACTCTACGGCCGTTCGGCGTCCAGAGCCCGTTCGACGAACGAACGGGTGACGACCTGGGCGATCGAGCCGGGGTCGAGCTGCACGGCGACGAAGTCGGCGGTGCGGATCAGCGCGAAGGCCTCGCGCCCGGGGAGGACCAGCATCTGCACCCGCGGATGCTGCTGCCGGGGGACCGCGGTGCGCACCTCGTCCGTGGAGGTGAACAGCGGCAGGACCTGCTCGCCGGTGGTCGTCGCGACGGTGCGGACGTGCGGCACGCCTCCGGGCCGGGATCCCGTGACGTCGACCACGAGGGAGCCGTCGAGGCAGGCCTCGAGCAGCCGGTCGACGGCCTCGGCGGTGGGAGCGGCGACGAGCGCCTCCAGTGCGTCCCGGGCCCGGGCATTGCGGTACGGACCGGGTCGCGCCGGGCGTGCAGGGGGTCCGCCTCGTCGTGCCATGACTCCACGCTAACGAAGACCGGGGCGTGATCGGAATCGCCGGGACCGGTTCCCGGGAATGCGCGCGATCGGTGTCCGGAATCGTTACGGCCGCGTACGGACACCGTGTCCTCTATTCGACGGCTGATGGCGAAGAGCTCGATTCCGTCGTGATTGCCTCCGCTTATCCTGAACATGTCCCCTCGACATGGCGCGAGAAAGCGACGAATGGCGCCATTCATGGCGCACACGATTGTGAAAAGGGGTAATGTCTCTCCCGGTCCGGGTCGAGACAGTCCGGTCCCACGAACTCCAGGAGGAAAAGTGGCTCAGAAGATCACGCTTGTCGACGATATCGACGGAACCCCTATCGATTCCGGTGACGGCGGTACCGTCCGCTTCAGCATCGAGGGCGCCAACTACGAGATCGATCTCGGCCCCGACAACATCGCCGAGCTCCACTCGGCCCTCGAGAAGTTCGTCTCGAGCGCCCGCCGCGTCGGCTCGCGCCCCGCGGCCGCCACGAGCGTCGCCACCGCCTCCAAGAGCGACCCCAAGCAGCTCAAGGCCATCCGCGAGTGGGCGAACGCCAACGGCCACCCCGTCTCCGACCGCGGACGCATCCCCTCCGAGGTCCAGGCCGCCTACCAGGCCGCCCACAAGTAGCGGCCGCCGGGCCCCGGCCCGGTGAGACGCCGCGCTCCCGGGCCTCGCGCCCGGTGAGCGGAAGGCCCCCGTGATCCGATCGCGGGGGCCTTCGCCGTGCCTGTCGCCGAGCCCGTCAGAACAGGCGCGTGTGCGAGTCGTCGGTGCCGCGCATGGCCTCGTAGTCGAGCACGACGCAGCGGATTCCGCGGTCCTCGGCGAGGGTCCGCGCCTGCGGCTTGATCTCCTGAGCCGCGAAGACTCCCGTCACCGGGAAGAGATGCGGATCGCGATTCATCAGCTCGAGATAGCGGGTGAGCTGCTCCACTCCGTCGATCTCGCCGCGGCGCTTGATCTCGACGGCGACGGCGGCTCCCGAGGAATCGCGGGCGAGGATGTCGACCGGGCCGATCGCGGTCATGTACTCGCGCCGCACGAGAGTGTGCCCCTCTCCGAGGAGGCCGATCTGCTCGGCGAGAAGGCGCTGGAGATGCGACTCCACTCCGTCCTTCACGAGTCCCGGATCGACGCCGAGCTCGTGCGCCGAATCGTGCAGCACCTCGTGGATCGAGACGACGAGAGCGTCGCCGGTCTTGCGGTGCGCGACGGTCCACTGCTGTGCGACTCCCGCGGCACGCGCCTCCTCGTCGGGCTCGCCCGTGATCAGCGTGCAGGGCGGGCTCATCCAGTTCAGCGGCTTGTAGGAGCCGCCGTCGGAGTGGATGAGGACGCTCCCGTCGGCCTTGACGAGCAGGAGGCGGGTGGCGAGCGGGAGGTGGGCGCTGAGACGGCCGGTGTAGTCGACGGAGCAGCGCGCGATGACGAGACGCACCCGTCGAGGATAGACGGCGCGGCTCCGGCGGGCTCCCGGCTCAGCGCGCGGCGACGGGAGGCCGGCGGCCGAGCGGAGGAGCGGGCGGCGGCACCGAGAGCGCGGCGCGCAGCGCGACGGCGAACTCGGCCGGCGCCTCCGCCCACGGGTGGTGGCCGCTCGACTCGATGACGGCCAGGCTCGCCTGCGGCAGGAGCGCGGTGAGCGCCTCGAGGGCGGCGACGCCGGTCACCGGGTCGTCCTCACCGCCGAGGACGACCGCGGGGCAGTCGAGGCGCTGCAGAGCATCGCGGATCGCCGCGGTGCCGTGGGAGCCCGCGGGAGCCGTGTGCTCCGCGCGGGGGCCGGGAGCCCGGTCGTCGATCCCGAGCCAGGCGGTGCCCGGGGCGATCAGGAGCAGGTGGGCGACGCGCTCGGGCGCGTCCACAGCGGCGAGCAGAACGGCGCGGCATCCGGAGTCGTGCGCGGCCAGATCGAGCTCGTCGACGCCGAGGTGGCGGCGCAGGTCCTCCACGTCGGCGGCCGTCGTGGCCGGGGGAGCGGGAGGCAGCTCCGCGGAGCCGCCCACTCCGCGCGGGTGCAGCACGAGGACGCGGCGCGTGCAGGCGATCGAGGCGAACGAGCCGAGGTAGGAGGGGTGGCGCTCCGGCTCGCCGGGAACGACCACCAGGGGCCGCCCCTGACCGGCTCCGTGCTCGTCGACGTGGAGCAGGGCGCCGTCGCGCGCTCGATACCGCATCCGCTCCCCCTCCGCCGTCGTGCTGGGAAGCCTAGGGGGAGGCGCGCCGGGGCGCCTCGGCCCCACGGGGGCTTGCGGAGGCGGGTGGAGCGCGGCGGTCAGCTCCGCCGGCTGCGGGCGGCGGGGGAGGCGAGCCCGGCCACGACCACCAGGGCCAGCACCAGGAAGAGGGCGTTCAGCAGGCCGTAGTGCTCGCCGAGGAAGCCGATCGCCGGCGGTCCGACCAGGAACGCGACGTAGCCGAGCATCGCCACCGCGCTGACGCGGGCGGCCGAGTGCGGTCCCTCCGCCGCGGCAGACATGCCCACCGGGAAGCCGAGCGAGCAGCCCAGGCCCCAGGCGACCGCGCCGACGACGACGAGCGCGTCGACCGGGGCGAGGATGAACAGCAGGATGCCGACGATCGCCAGCCCGGCGGAGGCGCGCAGCACCGGGACGCGGCCGAAGCGGTCGAGCACGGGCCCGCCGATCACGCGTCCGACGGTCATGGCGGCGACGAACACGCCGAACACGACGGCGGCGGTGGTCTTGTCGGTGCCGTGGCCGTCGACCATCGCGAGAGTCAGCCAGTCGTTCGCGGAGCCCTCGGCGAAGGCCATGCCCAGCATGATCAGGCCGATGAGGACGAGGCGGCCGTCGCGCCAGACGCCGAGGGAGGCGGCGACGCGCTCGCGGACCGGCGGCTTCACCGTGGTCGCCGCGCCGGAGGTGTCGAGCTCCTCGCGGACCGGGACGAAGCGGATCGCGATCACCGCGGTCACGGCGATCACCACGGCGATCGCGCCGAGGTGGACGGCGACGGGGACGGCGAGGGCGGAGGCGCCCGCGCCGATCAGCGCGCCGGCCACGGTGCCGAGGCTGAAGAAGGCGTGGAACAGCGGCAGGAGCGTCTTGCCGAAGGCCTTCTCGTTGGCCGCTCCCTCGACGTTCATCATCACGTCGACCGCTCCGTTGCCGAAGCCGAGCATCGCCATGCCGGCGAAGGCGGCGGGGAGGACGCCGATGACGTCGGCCGAGACGCCCAGCACCGCGAGGCCCGCCGCCGAGACGGTGAGGCCGAGCGCCATGCCGCGCCGGGCGCCGATCGCGCCCATGACCGGCGTCGAGAACGCGAGTCCGACGATCGCGCCGATCGACATCGAGAGGATCAGCAGGCCCACTCCGGCGGTCGAGAGCTGGAGCTCGTCGCGGATGGCGGGGGTGCGCGAGACCCAGGTGGCGATCGAGATCCCGCTGAGGACGAAGATCGTGAAGACGGCGTTGCGCCAGGCGACCAGCTGCGGGCGCGTGAGCGCGGACGTCGAGGTCATGGCGGTTCTCCTGGTGCGGGCGGGATCCGGACACCGGATCGAGAGGCACGGTCGAATCGATTCGAAGCGAGCCGGTCTAAGCTATCCGGAACCCCGGGGACGGTCAACCGACGACGAGCGCGCCGCCCCCACGAGGAGGAACGTGGAACCCCGCAAGAGCCCCCGGCCGACGCTCGCCCGCGTCGCGAGCCGGGCCGGAGTGTCGCCCTCCACCGCCTCGCTGGTCTTCAGTGGCTCCGGCCCCGTCTCGGAGGCCACGAAGGAGCGGGTGCTGCGCGCGGCGTCCGAGCTCGACTACGCCGGCCCCGACCCGCGGGCGCGCTCGCTCCGCCGCGGCCGCTCGGGGATCGTCGGGGTCGTCGTGGACGAGCGGATGCTGCACGCGTTCCGCGACCCGATCAAGATCGCCATGCTCGACGGGATCGCCGACGTGCTCGGCGGGGTCGACGCCGGGATCCTGCTGCTCACCGAGACGGGCGACGGCGCGGGCCTGCTGGCGACCGCCCCGGTCGACGCGATGATCCTGGTCGGCTGCAGCCCGTCGGTCGACGACTCCGTCGCCGTGCTCCGCCGCCGGGGAGTGCCGGTCGTCGTGGTCGAGGGCCTCTCGGAGCTGGGCGGCGCCGTGATCTCGCTCGACAACCGCGAGGCCAGCCGCACTCTGGCCGAGCACCTCCGCGACCTCGGCCACGAGCGGGTCGCGGTGGTCTCGCTCCCGTTCGCGAAGGACCGCCGCCGCGGCGCGATCCCGGCCGGCTGGCGCGCGAGCCCCAGCATCACTCCGGTCGACCGCCTTCTGGGCGTGCAGGACGTCTTCCCGGAGGCGTCGGTCGTCGCGGCCGCCGCCAGCTCGGTCGACGAGGGGGTCGCCGCGGGGCGCACTCTGCTCGAGGGAGCGGAGCGGCCGACCGCGGTCGTCGCGCAGAGCGACCTGCTCGCCGCGGGCGTGATCCTCGCGGCCGAGGAGCGCGGGCTGCGCGTGCCCGAGGACCTCTCGGTGGTCGGCTTCGACGGCGTCCAGGTGCCCGGGCTGGCGGCCGAGTACGACCTGACGACGATGGCGCAGCCGGCGGTCGAGAAGGGCCGCGCGGCGGGTCGGGCGGCGGTCGCTCTCCTCGCCGACGAGGAGGCGGAGGCGGTCTGCTTCCACGCCGTCTTCCACCGCGGGAACACGAGCGCTCCGCCGCGCTGAGCGGAGTTGTCCACAGGCTTCTCCACAGGGGGGAGGGCAGGGTCAGCGGAGCCAGACGTCGCTGCGGACCCGGAGGCCGAGGGTGATCGCGCGGGCGCCGAGGAAGCCCACGGCGAAGGCGAGCCAGAGCGCGAGGAGGCGCCATTCGGCGGGCGCGGCGGGCGCGAGCAGGGCGAGCGGGACGAAGACGGCGAGGTTCGACAGGCCGCTGAACGCCAGGTAGCGGCCGTCGCCGGCACCGATCAGCACGCCGTCGAGCACGAAGACGTAGCCGCCCAGCGGGGCGGTGAGGCCCACGACCGCGATCGCCGCGGGCAGCAGCCGCAGCACCTCCTGGTCGCTGGAGAAGACGTACGGCAGGACACCACTCAGGCCGGTGACCAGGGCTCCGAGCACCACGCCGGCGCCGATTCCCCAGGTCACGCAGCGTTTCGTGACCGCACGCGCCTGCGCGGCGTCGCCCGCGCCGAGGAGGCGGCCGAGCAGCGCCTGCGCGGCGATCGCCACCGCGTCGAGGGCGAAGGCGACCGTCGAGAACAGCGTCATCGCCACCTGGAAGGCGCCCAGCTCCTCCGCCCCGAGCGAGGTGGCGGTCGCGACCGCGAGCAGGATCGCCGCGCGGAGGCTCGCGGTGCGCAGCAGCATCCAGCCGCCGGATCCCGCGGAGGAGGCCAGGCCTGCGAGGTGCGGGCGCAGCGGTGCGCCGACCCGCCGGGCGAGCCGCAGCGCGACTCCCGCGTAGGCCGCGAGCATGGCCCACTGCGCGATCACCGTCCCCAGCGCGGAGCCGGTTATCCCCAGGCCGGCCGGGTAGATCAGCACGGCGTTGAGAGCGGCGTTGAGGGCGGATCCGCCGGCTGCGATCACCAGCGGAGTGCGGGTGTCCTGGAAGCCGCGGAGGAGCCCGGTGAGCGCGAAGACGCCGAGCATGGCGGGGATCCCGGCCATGCTCACCGCCAGGTACCGCACGCCCGCCTCGGCCACCGCCGGCTCCGCGCCGAAGAGCGCCACGACGGCCGGAGCGGCCAGCGCGCCCGCCACCGCGATGCCCGCGCCCAGGAGCAGGGCCAGCCAGCCGCCGTCGATCCCGGCCGCCACGGCCCTCCGCTCGTCGCCCTCGCCGAGGGCCCGGCCGACCCGCGGAGTGGTGCTGTACGCGAGGAAGACCATCAGGCCGACGATGGTCTGCAGCACCGTGCCGCCCAGCGCGAGCCCGGCGAGCGGGACGGCGCCGAGGTGGCCCACCAGGGCGGAGTCGGTGAGCAGGAACAGCGGTTCGGCGACCAGCGAGCCCAGCGCCGGGACGGCGAGCCGGAGGATGCTGCGGTCGAGGGCGGAGGTCACCGCTCGACGCTAGCGGCTGCCGCGGCTCCGGGACGGGCGTACCGTGGGCGGGATGCAGCGCTTCGGGATCGGGCTGGCGGCCGTGGGCCGGCCGGCGTACATCACGGCCGGGCGCGACGACGACCTCGGCCCCGCCGCCGAGCGGAGCGTCGACGCGCTGCGCGAGCGCACGCACCTGCTGCTCGACGCGGCGTGGGACGCCGGCGTCCGCTTCCTCGACGCCGCGCGCTCCTACGGACGGGCGGAGGAGTTCCTCGGCGGCTGGCTCGCCCGGCATCCGGAGCGGCGGGCGGAGCTCACGATCGAGTCGAAGTGGGGCTACGAGTACGTCGGCGGGTGGGCGATGGACGCGCCGGTCCACGAGCGCAAGGAGCACTCGGTCGCGATGCTCGACCGGCAGTGGCCGCTCACGCTCGACGCGCTCGGCTCGGCGCCCGACTCCTACCTCGTCCACTCGATCACTTCCGAGAGCCCGGCCCTCACCGACCGCCCGCTGCTGGACCGCCTGCGCGGCCTCGCGGGCTCCGGAGTGCGCGTCGGCCTCTCGACGAGCGGCCCCGAGCAGGCGCGCGTGATCGAGCTCGCCCGCGCGATCCCGGAGTCGCCGTTCAGCGCGGTCCAGAGCACCTGGAACCCGCTCGAGCAGTCCGCGGGCCCGGCGCTCGCCGCGGCGCACGACGACGGCTGGCTGGTGGTGGTCAAGGAGGCCCTCGCCAACGGGAGACTCGTCGCGCACCCGATCGAGCACGCCGGTGCCGCGCCGGACGCCGTCGCCCTGGGGGCCGCCCTCGCGCAGCCCTGGGCCGACGTCGTGCTGAGCGGCGCGGCGACTCCGGAGCAGCTGCGGGCCAACCTGCGCGCGCGGCCCCTGGAGCTCGCGGACCTCCCGGCGCTCGCCGTGGATCCGGCCGGCTACTGGGCCGAGCGCTCCGCCCTCGACTGGACCTGAGAGCACTCGCACGAAGGAATGCGTGCGTTCCGGCGCCGCACCCGATAGCGTTCCCCTCAGCACCCCGCCTGCCCTCTCTGCGAGGGCTGGCGCGCGGATCGGCCCTCGTGATATCGCCCGAGGGGATCCGCCCCGGCCCGCCACCCCTCTTCGAGTGCGGCTGAATCGAGCTTTCCTCCGCGCCCCCTCGGAGCCCCTCAGCCGGTCCTAGCGTGACGCGCAGGTCGTCGATGCGACCGGCTCGCCACCACCCCCAGGCGAGCGTTCGATCCTCGATCCGACGCCCAGCGGAGTGCCCCATGTCCCGTGCCCGAACCGTCCTCCTCGTCACCGCCGCTCTCGTCGCGGGCCTGCTCACGGTGCCGAGCACCGCGCTGGCCGCGGCTCCCGGCACCACTCCCGTCACGGGCTTCGAGAGCGGCTCGCCCGCGCTCACGGCCGTGACCGGCACGGCCTCCACGGCCGTCTCGGACGACAGCACGGAGGGCGACTCGTCGCTCGAGGTCTCGTACGACGTGACCGGAGGGCTCGCCGAGCTCGGCTTCGAGCCGCTGGAGGCGCCCGTGCTCCCCGCGCCCACCTCGGCCCTGACCGTCGACCTCCGCGGCGACGGCTCGTACAACACGGTCTACCTGCGGATCCGCGACACGAGCGGCGAGACCTTCGTCCACCGCGTCGACGCGATGCGCTCGACCCAGTGGCAGACGCTCACCGTGGACCTGACCGCGGAGCCGGCGGCCCGCGACGGCGGCGACGGCAACGGCAACGGAGTCATGGACGCGCCGCTCACCGTCGCCGGCGTCCTCGTGGTCCGCAACGGCGAGCAGCCGCCCGCGGGCACCTTCGCCCTCGACGACCTGCGCGCGGACACCACCGGCTGGACCCTCCCCGTCGCCGCGTCGACCTATCTCGCCGCCGGGCAGAGCGCCGCGCTCTCGTTCGACGCCGGCGCGGCCGGCGACTGGGAGCTGCGGCTCGCGGACGCCGCCGGCCTCTCGCGCACCCTCACCGGCACGGCCGCCGCGGCGGGCCCCGTCGCCGTCGACTGGGACGGACGCGACGACTCCGGAGCCGCGATGACCGGCGACGTGCGCGCGGTGCTCCGCCAGGACGACTCGGCCGACGGCTCCCTCGGCGCCGCGACGACGACCGGCGTCCCGTTCCTGCTGACCCTGGCCGCGGCCGACGACCCCGACGCGACCTCGGTGGTCGAGGCCTTCGACGGCGGAGACGCCGGCTGGGGAGTGGCCACCGGATCCGCCACCCTGCGCCGCGCCTCCGCCGCCGAGGCGAAGGGCGGCGCGACCAGCACCGAGGGCACCGACGCGCTCGCCGTCGACTACGACCTCACCGACGGCATGGCCGGCATCACCCGCACCGCTCCGCTCGACGTCGCCACCGGCCCGGTCACGGGGCTGAAGGTCGACCTCAAGGGCGACGGCAGCTACAACACGGTCTACCTCCGCGTCGCCGACGCGAGCGGCGAGGCGTTCACCTACCGGATGGACGCGATGCGGCAGACCACCTGGACCACGGTGCCCATCGACCTCACCCAGGACCCGGTGCTCGCCGAGGGCGGCAACGCCGATTCCGTGCTGGACATGCCGCTGACGCTGACCGGCTTCTTCGTCGTGCGCAACGGCGAGCAGTCCGCCACCGGCTCCCTCGTGCTCGACAACCTGCGCGCGGTGAGCAGCCGGTGGACGATGCCCGTCGCCGACACGGAGTTCCTGGTGCCGTCGGAGGGCGGAGTCGCGAGCCTCGCGTTCTCGGCCGCCACGGCCGGCGACTGGATGATCGTCCTCCGCGACGGCACCGGCCGCAGCCGCTCCCTCACCGGCACCCTCGCGGAGCCCGGCGAGACCGCCGTGCAGTGGGACGGCAAGGCCGACGACGGCCAGGAGATGGACGGCCCGATCCGCAGCACCTTCCTGCAGGACTCGAGCCCGGACGGGCAGTTCGCCGCGACGCGGACCCGCTCGGCGACTCCGACCCTGCTGACCGTCGCCGCGGCGCAGCCGTCGACGACCAGCGTGGTCGAGGGCTTCGAGGGCGCGGCGTCGGGCTGGAGCGTCGCGATGGGCTCGGCGGCCGTCTCGCGCACCAGCGCGCAGAAGACCCAGGGCTCCTACGCCCAGCGGATCGACTACGACGTCTCGTCGGGCCTGGTCGAGACGGTGCAGAGCACCCCCGCGACCGTGATCGCGGTCGAGACGGTGCAGAGCACCCCCGCGACCGTGATCGCGAAGCCGGCCTCGTCGCTCCGGATCGACCTCAAGGGCGACGGCACCTACAACACCGTCTACACGCGCCTCCGCGACGCCTCGGGCGAGACCTTCACCTACCGGCTCGACGCGATGCGCTCGACGGCGTGGGCGACGATCGACGTCGACCTCACCGCCCCGGCCGCGCTGATCGAGGGCGGCGACGGCGACCAGGTGCTCGACTTCCCGGTGAAGCTCTCCGGCGTGATCATCGTGCGCAACGGCAGCCAGCCCGCCACCGGGACCGTCGTGCTCGACAACCTGCGCACCCTCGCCACCGGCTGGTCGCTGCCGGCGGCCGCGACCGCGTTCTTCACCCCCGGTTCCTCGGCGACCACCTCGTTCTCGTTCACCGCGGCCGGCCCGGGCGACCACCGGCTCGAGCTGCGCGACAAGGAGGGGCGCGTGAAGACGATCACCGGGCGTGCGGCCGCGGCCGGACCGGTCACCCTGACCTGGGACGGCTCGGACGACTCCGGGACCCGCATGCGCGGCGACGTCAGCGGCGTCTTCTCGCAGGACGGGACGGACGACGGCGCTCTCGCCTCGAACGCCACCCGCAGCGGGATCCCGCTCCTGCTGACCCTCGCCGAGATCGACGCGGACGCGAGCCTCGCGCAGTCCTTCGACTCCGCCGGGACCGACTGGGTGCAGGCCGCCGGCACTGCCACCCCCTCGACCTCGGCCACCCGCACCGAGGGCTCGGGCGCGCTGAGGATCGCCTACGACCTCTCCCGCGCCGACGCCGAGATCGAGACCGCGACGACTCCGGTGCCGCTGCTGACGCAGCCCGCGACCGCGCTCAAGGTCGACCTGCTCGGCGACAGCAGCTGGAACACCGTGTTCCTCAAGCTGCGGGACGCCACCGGCGAGATGTTCTTCTACCGGGTCGACGCGATGAGCCTCAGCCGGTGGACGACCGCGACGATCGACCTCCGGTCGCCCGCCGCGAACACCCACCTCGGCAACGACGACGGCGTGCTCGACTACCCGGTCTCGCTGGTGCGGATCAACGTGGTGCGGAACGGCGCCTCGGCCCCCGCCACCGGCACCGTCGTGCTCGACGACCTGCGCGTGCTCGACAAGGACTGGACGCTGCCGACCGCGAGCGCCCCGCGCTTCTCGCGCGAGAACGCGGCCACCACGACCGTCCGCTTCACCGCGGGCGGGCCCGGCGACTACGCCCTGGTGCTGCGCGACAGCGCCGGCCGCACCCGCACCTTCGGCGGGACCGCCGCCGCAGCGGGCGAGATCACCGCGACCTACGACGGCACCGACGACAGCGGAGCCGCGATGGCCGGCAGCATCGCCGGCCGCCTCACCTGGGACACGACCGCCGACGGCGCACTCTCGGGAGCCGCCACGGCGACCCGCCCCTACCTCACCGGAGTGAGCGCCCGCGTCACCGAGGCGTCGCCCACGTCGATCAGCGGCATCAACAGCTTCCTCACCGAGCAGGACTCGCCCGTCGAGGCCGACCGGCAGGCCGCCCTCCTCGAGGACGCGCAGGTGCGCTGGGCGCGCGAGGAGTTCGAGTGGAAGCGCGTCGAGCCGCGGAAGGGTTTCTTCGACTGGGCGAAGTTCGACCAGGCCGTCGCGATCAGCCAGGCGCGCAACGTCGACATGATCGGCAAGCTCGCCTACTCGGCGCCCTGGGCCTCCTCGGCTCCGGCCGGCACCGCGGCGGAGGACGCGCAGTACTACCCGCCCCGCAGCAACGCCGACTTCGCGGCGTACGCGGCGGCGACCGTGGCCCGGTACAAGGACCGCGTGCACGTCTGGGAGGTGTGGAACGAGCCGAACACCGACTACTACTGGCGCGGAGGCGCCACGGCCGGCCAGTACGGCGAGATGCTGAAGGCCGCGTACACGGCGATCAAGGCCGTGGACCCGACCGCGACCGTGCTGGTCGGCGGGCTCGACCAGTTCAGCGACCCGTTCATGGCGGGCGTGCTGGCGGCCGGAGCGGGCGACTCCTTCGACGGACTCGCGATCCACACGTACACGGTCGACGGAGCGCCCGAGACCGGAGCGATCCCGACCTACCTCGACGCGGCGCAGAACTTCCTCGCCCGCAGCGCGCCGGGCCGGAGCCTGTGGATCACCGAGGTCAGCTGGGCGACGTGCACCACCTGCACCGGCGCCACCAGCGAGGCCGACCAGGCGTCGTACCTCTCGCGCTCCTACCTCGACGCCGCGGCCCGCGGGATCGAGGCGATCGCCTGGTACAACCTCGTCGGCGGCCCCGACCCGCAGGCGCCGCTGGACACCTTCTCGGTGACCGAGCGCTCCGGACGGCAGAAGCCCGCCTACGAGGCGCTGAAGGAGGTCGGCGCGGTCCTCGCGACCGGCACCGCGGTCGGCCGGGCGAGCGCGACCGCCTCCGCCTCTCCGGTGACGGTCGACGACCTCTCCTCCACGAGCGGATGGGCCGTGGCTCCGATCGGCGGCGGGTCCGCCTCGCTCGCCGCGACCTCGACCGGCTACTCCGGCTCGGGCGCGCTGAAGCTGACCTACGACTTCTCCGGCGCCTCGAAGGGCGCGCAGCTGCACACCTCGCGCACCCTCCCCGGGTCGCCCACGGCGGTCTCGGTCCGGGTCAGCGGCGACGCGAGCACCAGCCCCGTCTACCTGAAGCTGCAGGACGCGACCGGGGAGACCTTCCAGGGCCTCGTCGGCAACGTCGGCGGCTCGCCGTGGCAGAAGATGACGCTGTTCTCGGACGGTCTGAACGCCAACTACACGCACGCGGGCGGCGACGGCGACGGAGTGTGGGACTACCCGGTGAAGCTCGTGGACGCGTTCGTCTACAAGGCGATGTCCGGCATCTCCTCCGGCACGGTCTCGATCGACGACGTGACGGCCGACTACGGGGTGAACCTGCACGGGACGGTGCTGCAGACGCCGACCGAGACGGTGCAGGCGCTCTACACCGCGGGCCCGTCGACGGCCTCGGTGCAGGTCTCGGGGGCGACGGCGTCGATCCGGACCACCGTGGGAAGCACGCCGCTGACCGTCGCCGACGCTCACGCGACGGCGGCACTCGGCCGGACGCCGACGTTCGTGGTCTCGGCGCCGGGGATCACCCGCCCGGGCGGCACGACGACGCTCGACTGGATGACCGGCGACGGCGCGACGACCAGCGTCGCGGTGCTCACGGCGTCCGGCGGAGTCGCGAAGCAGCTGACCTCGTCGATCCGCCACCTCGCGGGCCGGCAGACCCTCGCCTGGGACGGACGCCTGACGAACGGCGCGGTCGCCCCGGCCGGGTCGTACAGCATGCGCATCACGACGACGACTCTCGACGGGCGCACCGGCGTGCAGAAGGTCGCGTTCACACAGCCCTGACGCGGGCCGCTGCGGGACGGCCGCTCCTCGACTCTCCAGGAGTTGTCGCACTCGGGTGTCGAGTGCGACAACTTCTGAGGTCTCGGGCCGGCCGTCCTCCTCGATCCTCCAGGAGTTGTCGCATTCGGCGTCGAGTGCGACGACTTCTGGACAGTGGGGAGCGACGGCCGGCGCTCAGAGGGTGGCGAGGATGGCCGCCGCCGCCACCGTGGCGGCGTCCGTCACGGGCGTGTCGATCAGCGAGCCGCGGACGGCGCCGATGATGCTCGCGGTCTTCTCGGCCCCGACCGCCACGCCCACGGCGTGCGGCACGGCCGCCAGGTCCTCGCGGGAGACGCGGACCATCCGGTCGCTGCCGGGGGACTCGAGGGCGCTCCCGTCGGCGTGGAAGAAGCCGAGGCACGCGGAAGCGCACCGC
This sequence comes from Rathayibacter sp. AY1B5, assembly GCF_002932795.1. Taxonomy (NCBI): domain Bacteria; kingdom Bacillati; phylum Actinomycetota; class Actinomycetes; order Micrococcales; family Microbacteriaceae; genus Rathayibacter; species Rathayibacter sp. AY1B5. The sequence goes on along the minus strand of NZ_PSWM01000008.1, from coordinate 52,964 downwards.
CCCCGGAGGGACGGTGCGCTTCTGCGGCGGATCAGACCGCGACGAGCCAGGTGAGCTGCGAGTGCGGCTCGACGATCAGCGGGCCCAGCTCCCTGTTGAACTCGGCTCCGTAGTCGGCCGAGATGTGCGCCTGGAAGGCGTCCTCGTCGCGGTAGACCTCGTAGACGAAGAACCGGGCCGGATCGTCCTCCCGGCGGTAGGGCGTGAACTCGACGTTCCCCGGCTCCCGGCGGACCAGGACGGCGAGGTCGGCGATCATGCCGGCGACCGTCTCCTCGTGGCCGGGCTTCGCCGTGAACTCGGCGTAGAGGATGCGGGCGCTCATGCCGTCGCCGCCCCGGTCATGATCGCGACCGCGTCGGTCATCGAGTGCGACTGCGGGGTGATCGTCGCGGCCTTCTTGCCGAGGCGCTGGATGTGGATCCGGTCGGCCACGTCGAAGACGTGCGGCATGTTGTGGCTGATCAGGATGACCGGGATGCCGCGGTCGCGCAGGTTGCGCACGAGCTGCAGCACCTGGTTCGACTCGCGGACGCCGAGGGCGGCGGTCGGCTCGTCGAGGACGACGACCTTCGAGCCGAACGCGGCGGCGCGGGCGACGGCCACGGCCTGGCGCTGTCCTCCGGAGAGGTTCTCGACCGGGACCGTGACGTCCTGGAGCGTCGAGATGCCCAGCTCGGTCAGCTCGGCGCGCGCCTCCTTGCGCATTCCGGCGGTGTCGAGCATCCGGAAGACGGAGCCGAGGATCCCCTTCTTGCGCTTCTCGCGGCCGAGGTACAGGTTCGAGGCGACGTCGAGCGCCGGGGAGACGGCGAGGTTCTGGTAGACCGTCTCGATGCCGGCGCCGCGGGCGTCCTGCGGGCGCTTGAACGAGACGGGGCGGCCGTCGAGGAGGATCTCCCCCTCGTCGGGGATCTCGGCGCCGGTGAGGCACTTGATCAGCGTCGACTTCCCGGCGCCGTTGTCGCCGATGATGGCGAGGACCTCGCCGGGGTAGAGCTCGAGGCTGACGCCGTCGAGCCCGACCACGCGGCCGAAGGTCTTGACGAGGCGCTTGGCCTGCAGGACGGGGGTGCGGGCGGCGGCGGGAGCGGTGCCCGCGGCATCGATGAGGGTCACTTGCGAACCTTCCGGATCCACTGGTCGACCGAGACGGCGACGATGATGAGGACGCCGACAGCGAGCGTCTGGTAGAGGACGTCGAGCCCGGCGAGCGAGAGCCCGTTGCGGAAGACGCCGACGATGAGGGCGCCGAGGAGCGTGCCCCAGACCGTGCCGCGCCCGCCGAAGAGGCTGGTGCCGCCGATGACGACCGCGGTGATCGAGTCGAGGTTGAGGTCGGCTCCGGCGTTCGGGCTCGCCGCGTTGGTGCGGCCGATCTGGATCCATGCGCCGATGGCGAGGATCGCGCCGGCGGCGAGGTAGACGCTCATCAGGACGCGGTTCACGCTGATGCCGGCCAGGCGGGCGGCCTCCTTGTCGTCGCCCACAGCGTAGACGTGCCGGCCCCAGGCGGTCTTGCCGAGGATGAACGCGACCACGATGTAGACGAGGAGCATCAGCAGGACGCCGTAGCTGATGCGGACGCCGAGGATGTCGAAGGTGCCGCCGGTGGAGGGCAGCAGGGCCGGCATGTCGGTGCCGCGGACCGTCGAGCCGCTCGAGTAGAGGAGCGTCAGCGCGACGAAGATGTTGAGCGTGCCGAGGGTGACGATGAACGGAGGGAGCCGGAGCTTCGTCACGAGCAGGCCGTTGAAGGCGCCGGCCGCGAGGCCGACGATCAGGCCCAGGAGCAGGGCGACGACCGCCGGGAGCCCGTTCTCGGTCGCGGTCTGCGCGATGACCATCGAGGTGAGGACCATGACCGCGCCGACCGAGAGGTCGATGCCGGCGGTGAGGATGATCAGCGTCTGCGCGACGGCGAGGGTGCCGACCACCGCGACCTGCTGCGTGATGAGCGAGAGGTTCGACGGGTCGAGGAAGCGGTCGTTCAGGAGCCCGAAGACGATGACCGCCAGGACGAGGACGACCGCCGGGCTGACGGCCGGATAGCGGTGCAGGACTCCGCGGACGCGGTCCAGCGGCGTGCGGCGGTCGAGGAACTCGCTCGCGAGGTCGAGTGCGGAGGTCGGCGGATTCGGGTCGGTGGTCTTCTGAGCCACGATGGCCTTTCTGGAGTCGCTGGGAGCGGGAGGAGGAGGGCGGGGCGCCGGAGCGCCCCGTCCGCGGTGGGCTACTCGCCCCAGCAGATCCCGGCGGCGTCGTCGGAGGTGATGCTGTCGAGGCCGTCGACGGGGGTGTCGGTCACCAGCTGCGAGCCGGTGTCGAAGAAGTCGAGGCCCTCGCTGGTGCTGGGCTTGGTGCCGTCCTCGGCGAGCTGGGCGATCGCCTCGACGCCGAGCTGGGCCATCTTCACCGGGTACTGCTGCGCGGTGGCGCCGATGAGACCCTCCTTGACGTTCTTCACGCCGGCGCAGCCGCCGTCGATCGAGACGAGCAGGACGTCCTTCTCCTTGCCCGCGGCCTGGAGGGCCTGGTAGGCGCCGTAGGCGGCGGGCTCGTTGATCGTGTAGACGACGTTCACGTCGGGGTTCTTGGACAGGAGCGTCTCCATGGCGGTGCGGCCGCCGTCCTCGGCGCCCTGAGTGGCCTCGTTGCCGACGATCTCGTAGTCGCCGCCGCTGTAGCTGCCGGTCTTCGCCTCGTCGCCGTTGGTCTGGTCGTCGGCGACGTCGATCCCCATGCCGGTGAGGAAGCCCTGGTCGCGGTTGTAGTCGACCGAGACGACCTTGTCGTCGAAGAGGTCGAGCATCGCGATGGTCGCCTTCTTCCCGTCGAGCTGCGCGGCGGTCCACTCGCCGATGGCCTCGCCGGCCTTGAAGTTGTCGGTGGCGAAGGTGATGTCGACGGCGTCGGCGGGGTCGGGCGCGGTGTCGAGGGCGATCACGAAGAGACCGGCGTCGCGCGCCTTCTGGATGGCGTCGACGACGGAGGGGCCGTTCGGGGTGATCAGGATGCCCTTGTCGCCCTTCGAGATCGCGTTCTCGATGGCCTGGATCTGGGTGTCCTCGTCGCCGTCCTCCTTGCCCGCGGCGAGCGTGAGGTTCACGCCGGCGGAGGTGGCCGCCTCCTTGGCGCCGTCCTCCATCGCGACGAAGAAGGGGTTCGTCGTCGTCTTGACGATGAGGGTGACGCCGACGCCGTCTCCGCTGCCGGCGGTGGAGCCGGCGTCGGACGAGCCGGGACCGGAGCTGGAGCAGGCGGTCATGCCCAGGGCCGCGAGGATCGCGACGGAGCCGAGGCCGATGTACCGGGTGAGGCGAGGGGAACGGTTCGTCATTGAAAGTCCTGTTCATAAGGCGGGAGCAGCCTCCCGACAACGATGTCAGAGGTAGGTCTATCGGGTTGCTGGCGCTAAGGTCAAGCGATCCTCCAGAAAGCGAGACCAGACCGTGACATCGTTGTCAGATCGAAGCGGCGCCGGTGCAGGCCGCCGTCCGACCATGAAGCACGTCGCCGCTCTGGCCGGCGTGGGCATCAAGACGGTCTCCCGGGTCATCAACGGCGAGCCGAACGTGTCGGCCGCCACGATCGAGCGGGTGCAGGCCGCCGCCTCGCAGCTGCAGTACCAGCCGGATCTGCACGCCGGGAACCTCCGCCGCTCCAACGGGCGCACCAACACCCTCGGCCTGCTGGTCGGCAGCGTGGCGAACCCCTTCTCGGGTGCTCTCCACCGTGCCGTCGAGGATCTCGCGAACGAGCGCGGTGTCGCGGTCTTCGCCTCGAGCCTCGACGACGACCCCGCCCGCGAGCGCTCCTCGGTGAACGCGTTCGTCTCGCGGCGCGTCGACGGGCTCATCCTGACCACGGTCGCGCCCAGCCAGGCCTACCTGGGCGTCGAGGTCGACCGCGGCACGCCCGCCGTGTTCGTCGACCGCATCCCCTCGGGCATCACGGCGGACGCGGTGATCACCGACAACGCCGCCGGCATCGCCCGCGCGGTGGGCCACCTCGCCTCCTTCGGGCATCGCCGCATCGCGTTCCTCGGCGACCGGCCCGAGATCTTCACCGCGCAGGAGCGGGAGCGCGGCTTCCTCGAGGAGATGAGCCGCCTCGGCCTGCCGGTGCCGCCCGCGTACGTGCGCCACGGCGCCCACGACGAGCACGCGGCGGAGGAGATGGCGACCGCTCTGCTCGACCTCGAGGTGCCGCCGACCGCCATCGTCGGCGGGCAGAACCTGATCACGATCGGCGTGCTCGCCGCGCTCCGCCGTCGTGGCGCGCACCGAAGGGTCGCCCTGATCGGCTTCGACGACATCCCCCTGGCCGAGCTGCTCGAGCCCGCCGTCTCGGTCATCGCGCAGAACCCCGCGGTCATCGGGCGGACGGCCGCCGAGCGGGTGTTCCTCCGCCTCGACGGCGAGGACGACCCGGCGCAGACGTTCGTGATCCCCACCGAGCTGATCGCCCGCGGCTCCGGCGAGGTGCCCTGCCCCGACTGAGAAGCGGTGGGACGGGATCTGATCTTTCTCGCAGGCCTCTCTTGAATTGTCCGGAGGACAGTCCGTAGATTGCCCAGCAATTGACAACGTTGTCACTCGTGACACGCGCAACGAAGGGCGTTCTTCCGTGCTTTCTCCTCATCGCTCGCTCCCCCGGCGCAGCGGCCTGGTGGCCGTTGCCGCCGCGCTCTGCCTCGTCGGCGGCGGGCTCTCCGTCCCCGCCGTCTCCGCGGCTCCGCTCGACCGCGCCGCGGCACTCGACGCGGCCGCCGAGACCTACCGACCGGCCGTCCACTACTCGCCGACGAAGAACTGGATGAACGACCCCAACGGTCTCGTCTACTACGAGGGCGTCTACCACCTCTACTACCAGTACAACCCGCAGGGCACGCGCTGGGGGAACATGAGCTGGGGCCACGCCACCAGCACCGACCTCACGCACTGGACCGAGCAGCCGCTCGCGATCCCGGGTGACGCGGAGTCGGACATCTTCTCCGGCTCGATCGTCGTCGACAAGGACAACACCTCCGGACTCGGCACCGCCGAGAACCCGCCGCTGGTCGCGATGTACACCGCGGCCTACAAGACGGGGGAGCAGGCGCAGGCCCTCGCCTACAGCACCGACGCCGGGCAGACCTGGACGAAGTACGACGGCAACCCCGTCATCGACCGCGACCAGAACGACTTCCGCGACCCGCACGTGTTCTGGTACGACGGCGGCACCCCGGAGTCGTCCTACTGGGTCGTCGTCACGGTCGAGGCGGACGACCACAAGGTCCTCCTCCACAAGTCGACAGACCTGAAGAACTGGACCGAGCTCAGCGAGTTCGGCCCGGCGAACGCGACCGGCGGCGTCTGGGAGTGCCCCGACCTCTTCCCGCTGGCGGTCGACGGCGACCCCTCGAACGTCAAGTGGGTGATGGTCGTCAACCTCAACCCGGGAGCGGTGGGCGGCGGCTCCGGCGGGCAGTACTTCGTCGGCGACTTCGACGGCACCACGTTCACCTCGGAGTCGACCGTCGGCTCCGACACCCTCCCCGAGGGCACGACCCTCGCCGGCTTCGACGACGGCACCTACAACGGCTGGACCGTGGACAACGAGCCCGGGAACTGGAAGAACGGGCCCTTCGCCTCCACTCCCGCCACCGGGCCGATCGACGGCCAGCAGACCGTCACCGGCTTCGCCGGGACGGGACTGATCAACGGGTTCAACGACGGCGACTGGCCGGTCGGCTCGATGGAGTCGCCCGACTTCACGGTGGACCAGGACCACCTGAACTTCCTCGTCGGCGGCGGGAACCACCCGCACGTCGACGGCACGCAGCTCGCCAACGACCCGCCCGCCGGGAGCGAGCTGCTCTTCGACGGCTTCGAGTTCCCGGACCAGCAGGGCCTCGCGGACAACGGCTGGGCAGTGACCGGCGACCTCGCCGGCGGCACCAACCCCTCGACCAGCGGCGGCGAGTTCTTCCTCGGCCAGAAGCGGATCAACACCTTCGACGGCGGACCGAAGGGCGACGACAACCTCGGCACTCTGACCTCGCCGGAGTTCACGATCGACAGGAGCCACGTGAGCATGCTCGTCGGCGGCGGCTTCCGCCCCGAGGGCGACCCCCAGACCCTCGAGGTGCAGCTCGTCGTCGACGGAGAGGTCGTGCAGACCACCGCCGGCACGAACGACGGCGCCCTGAACTGGAAGAGCTGGGACGTCTCGGCCTACCAGGGGAAGGCGGCGCGGATCGTCGTCGTCGACGACGCGACCGGCGGCTGGGGTCACCTCACCATCGACCACGTCGTGCTCGCCGACGCTCCGGCGCAGGTCCGCTCGAACGAGACGAGCGTGAACCTCGTCGTCGACGGGGAGATCGTCCGCACCGCGACCGGCAGCGACAGCGAGTCGCTGGACTGGACGAGCTGGGACGTCGCCGACCTCGCCGGCCGCACGGCGCACCTGCAGGTCGTCGACAACAACCGCGCCGGCTGGGGCCACATCCTCGCCGACCAGTTCATGCTGTCCGGCGAGCCCGCGCAGAGCCGCCTCGTCGACTACGACTGGCTCGACTGGGGCCGCGACTACTACGCCGGAGTCACCTTCGACAACGCGCCCGACGACAAGCGGATCATGATCGCGTGGATGAACAACTGGCAGTACGGCGAGGCCGTCCCCACCGGAACCTGGCGGGGAGCGATGGCGCTCCCGCGCGAGCTCTCCCTCGAGACCGTCGGCGGCGCCCCGAAGCTCGTGCAGAAGGTCGTCGATCAGACCGCGGCCCTCGAGCGCGGCGACGAGGCGTTCACGCTGGGCGCCACGGACATCGCCGACGGTGAGACCGCACTCCCGGCCGCGGCCGAGGGCAGCGTCTACAAGCTCGACGCCACCTTCAGCGCCGGGGACGCGGACTCCTTCGGACTCTCGGTCCGCAACTCCGCTGACGGCTCCCAGCGCACGCCGATCACCTACGACGTCGCGTCCGGTCAGCTGAGCGTCGACCGCACCCGCTCGGGCGACGTCGGCTTCGACGCCGACTTCCCGTCGGTCGAGACCGCGCCGGTGGCCCTCGACGACGGGAAGCTGCACCTCGAGCTCTACGTCGATCACGCCTCTGTCGAGACGTTCGCGCAGGGCGGCCGCGCGACGATCACCGACCAGGTCTTCCCCGATCCGAGCAGCACGGGAGTCTCGCTCCTCTCCTCCGGAGGGACGGCGCGCCTCGAGGGCCTGACGGTCACTCCGCTCACGCCGTCGATGTTCACCGACCCCGCGGCGGTCGCCTCGCTGACCCCCGCGGGCACGGCGCAGACCGTCGAGACCGGAGCGGCGATCATCGGCCTCGGAGTCACCGCGGCGAACGCGGCCGGCGAGCCGGTGGCGGGCGCGGACGTCGCCTACACGATCGAGGGTCCGGCCCGCTTCGCCGACGGAGGCACGACCGCGGCCGCGACGACCGGCGCCGACGGCTCCGCTCCGCTCCCCGCGGCCACGGCGGGTCCCGGCACGGGTGCCGTCTCGATCACCGCGGTCTCGGGAGGCGTCAGCCGGCTCCTCCCCGCCGTCACCGTCGTCGCCCCGGCGACCCGGGTCGACGTCGACGTGACGATCACCGGCGTGAAGCGCGGCGGCTCGGTCGTGCTGACCGCCACCACGACGAACGAGGGGAGCACGCCGGTCCGTCTCAGCATCCCGACGGCCTTCGGTGAGCTGAAGGTCACCTCGCTCGCGGCGGGCCGCACGAAGACGGTCTCGGTCGACACGCACCTCTCGCGGGTGCCGTCGGGCTCGTTCCGCGTGACGGCGACCGCACCGGACGGGACCCGGGAGACCTTCCGGGTGGCGTACCGCGGCACCGGCGAGTAGCGGCGACGGAGGGGGCGGCGGTTCCGGGCTCGACCCGGGGCGGCCGCCCCCTTTTCCGTGCCCGCTGCCGGATCGCGCGTCCGTAGACCGCGTCCGGGCGCCACACCCGGTCGCGGGAGCCGCCGAAGGACGGCCACCGGCCCGGTTAGGGCTCCTCCTCGCGCCGCCCGGTACCCCGCCGCTGCAGCCCTTTCGCTCCGAGCGCGGCGCCCAGGATGAGGATCGGGCTGCCGATCAGGAAGAGCCGGTCCGACGACGCGGGGAACGCGGTCATCAGCAGCCAGAGGACGACGAGTGCGGCGGCGAGGACAGCCCCGAACAGGAGCCAGGGGCGCAGGCGGCGAGTCCCTTCCTCCTCCGACATCAGAAAGGCGCCGATGAGCGGAGGCCGGGAGCGGTCGTCCGGCTGCGAGGAGCCACGCCGCCGGTCGCTGCCGTCCGCGCCGGGAGGAGTCCGTTCATCGCCGTTCCGATCCGGGCCCCGCCGAGGTGATCCGCCGAGCGGGAGCCGGTGGACCCGAGGCCCGTCGCTTCCCACCGGATCACGCCCACCGGGTCCTCCTGCCCCGCACCGACGGCGGTCACGAGGACGGCGGACGTGATGCCCGCGACCGTAGTGCTGACGCCATGTCGGGGACAAGGCTGTTCCACCGCAGGGCGCCGCACCCCTGCGGAGACCGGCCGGCTTGTGGCGCACGCAGCGCGCCACCCGCGCATCCTTCGGCCGACCGCGCCGCCGCGTCTCGCTCCGCGAGTGCCGGATCCGATCCGTCACGAACGGTCGCCGCGCGCGGCCGGAGGCGACCGTTCGTGACGGATCGATCGCGGGCCGGGGGTGCGCGCGGGGAGCTCCGGGCGCAGCGGGGTCGTCAGGCGAGCGGCTCGCGGTCGCGCGTCAGCGGGGCGGCCCGCAGCGCGCGCAGGTAGATCCCGTAGCGCCGCAGCTGGCCGGCCGACGCCGCGGCGCGCCCGGATCGCAGCCCGGACAGCCGGTACACCAGCACCCGCGACGCCATGCCCGCGAGCACGACCGCCCGCCAGAACTGCTGCTGCAGGTCCGAGCGCGCCATCCGCCAGCCGTAGAGGTCGAAGAGGTTCACGATCCAGGCGGTGCCGACGCGGCCGTCGACGCCGCTCGAGGAGCCGCCCATCGCGTGCAGGGCGTGCAGGCGCGGATCCAGGACCACGCGCAGGCCCTCGGCGCGCAGGCGGAGGCAGATCTCGACGTCCTCGGCGTACATGAACCAGCGGTCGGTGAGGCCGCCGATGCGGTCCCAGACGGCCAGCGGGATCATCAGGCAGCCGCCGCTCACCCAGTCGACGTCGCGCGGCCTGCCGTGCAGGTCGGCAGCGAACAGGTAGTGGCCCTCGAAGGAGGGGAAGCGCCGGCCGAGGCGGGAGAGGCCGGTCTGGTGCAGGAGCATCCGGCGGACCGTGGGGGCGTGGCCGGCGGCCACGATCACGACGTCCTCGCCCTCGTTCTCGAGGAGGGGGGAGACGGCGCCGATCGTCGGATCGCTGTCGAGGAGTGACGCGAGCGAGCCGACGACCTCCGCCGAGATCTGCGCGTCCGGGTTCAGCAGCAGCAGGTGGCGGCCGGTGGCGTGGGCGGCGCCGAGGTTGACGGCCCGCGAGAATCCGGCGTTCTCGGTGTTCTCGACGACCCGGACGTCCGGGTACTCGGCGCGCAGCACGGCGACGGTCTCGTCGCGCGAGAGGTTGTCGACCACCAGGATCTCGACGCTCTCGTCGCGGCCGGCGAGCGCGTCGAGGCAGGAGCGGATGACGCCGATGCTGTTGTAGGTGACGATCACGATCGACACGGACGGCCCGCTCACGGCAGCACCGCCACCATCGCGGCGCGCAGCCGGGCGACCACGGCGTCCCAGCTGTAGTACTCGAGCACCGGAGCCGGATCGAGCTGTTCCGGCGGGTCGGCGACGAGCTCGCGGATCGACGCCGCGATCGCCGGCACGTCGCGCGGGTCGACCAGGCGGGCGTGCTCGCCGAGGATCTCGCGGAACACGGGGATGTCGCTGGCGAGGATCGGCGTGCGGCAGGCCAGGGCCTCGAGGGTCGGCAGGCCGAAGCCCTCGTCAAGGGTGAGGAAGAGGAACAGCGCGGCGTTCTCGTAGAGCCAGCGCAGCTCCTCCGTCTCGATCCGCCCGAGCAGGCGCACCGAGCCGTCGTCGAGCGCGGCTCGCACGGCCGGGGGGAACTCGGTGCGCACGCCGGAGGCCTCGCCGACGACGAGGAGCGGGAAGGAGGGGGAGAGCACCCCCGAGGCGAGAGCGGCCTCGATCGTGGTCGCGAGGTTCTTGCGGGCGTTGAGGCGGCCGACGGCGAGGAGGAAGCCGTCGAGGCCGTCGACGCCGGCGGGCGCCACGGGCTCCGCGGCGGCGAACGCCCGGTTGAGGCCGAGGCCGACGGGCACGGCGCTCGTCGCGGCCGACGTGCGGACGATGCGGCGCGACTCCGCGACGCTGCTCGCGATGACCACATCGGCGCGGCGGACGCTGAGCGGCATGAGCGAGAAGTAGGCGCGCTCCCTCCGGGTGAACCACTCCGGATTCGTCAGGAAGAGGAAGTCCTGGATGAACACCGCGGACCGCCCCGTCAGGGGGGTGAAGTTGTGCGCCAGTGTGATGTCCGGACGCAGCCGGAGAGAGAGAAGGGCGAGTTCGAGAATGGCGCTGATCCCCTGCGGCCGGAGTCTTGTCGGCACTATCCGGGCGAGTCCCGCTAATTCCCGTCTCGCCGTCTCCACCCCCGTCAGGGGGACGGCAATGACAAGTGAATCCTCAGGAAAGAGTCTCGCCCAGGAGAAGGTGATCTCTCGCATGACCTCACGATTGGAGATCGGGCCGCGAATCCACCAATTACCATCGAGCAGGACCCGTAGGGATCCTCGGTGCGAACCTGTGCCGGGCATTCGACCCCTGTCTGGGAATGGGTTCTCGTGGACGTCCCGACTGTAGCGAACGGACTCCTGCACCGGACGCCCACGAGTACCGGCCCGAGGGCCGCCGCACCGAGGAGAGGGCCCCATGAGAGCTCGACGCCGCACTGCACTCGTCCGCTGGGCCGTCGCCGCGCTGGGGGCGGTCGTGGTGCTCAACGCGGTCGTGGTCGCCCAGACGCAGGTGGGCACCGACGCGACCGCCGACTTCCTCAGCTCGGTCACCGCACTGACCAACATCCTCTCGGTGGCCGCCTTCGCGATCGCGGGCCGGAGCGCCTGGAGATCCGCGAGATCCGGGGGCAGGAGGAGCGCCGCGGCGCACGGGGAGTCGCGATCTGTCACCGCGATCCGCACCCTCAACACCGCCACGCTGCTGAGCATGTCGGGCCTGTTCCTGGTGATCTACGGGCCCACCGTTCTCGGCGACCCGGCCCAGCTGAACCCGAGCACGGTGGTGCTGCACGTGCTCGTGCCGGCGCTCGCGCTGGTCGAGCTGCTCGCCGTCCCCGGCACCCGCCCGGTCGACCTCCGGCTGGTCTGGGCGGTGATGGTGTTCCCCGTCCTGTGGTTCGCCTACACCTTCGTCCGGGGCGCTCTCACCTCGCGCTACGTGTACGAGTTCCTCGACCCGGAACTCTCCGGCGGGGACCGGATCATCATCGGGATGACTGTCCTGATCCTCTCGATCTTCTTCCTGATGGGTGTCGCGATCCTGTCCCTCCAGCGGTGGCGGACGGCGGTACGTTCGCCGCTAGTATGAGCGCCGATACCCGCCTTCGGGGGTGCGAGTAGGCCGTCGAATGAATGCTGTGCACCGTCGCATACGCCTGGTATTGCGACAGCAGATCCGATACGGCGATCGCCTGTGTCGAGGCGAAGCACGACAAAGGGAGAACCGGGACATGGGCAGGTCGATCGCCATTATCGGCACGCGGGGCTATCCCAGTTACTACGGGGGATTCGAGACAGCGGTCCGACGTCTCGCGCCATATCTGGCCGAGCAGGGATGGGAGGTCACGGTCTACGGGAGGCCGGGCACCACGGCTCTCCGGGACCCGGACCGCGACGAGCGGGTGATCACCCGGCAGACGCGGGGTGTCGAGAGCAAGTCGCTCAGCACCCTCTCCTACGGACTCACGGCCGCTCTCGACGCGGCCAAGCGCAAGCCCGACGTCGCCCTGGTGCTCAACTGCGCCAACGGCTTCTGGCTGCCGATCCTCAGGCAGCGCGGCATCCCCACCGTCGTCAACGTCGACGGCATCGAGTGGGACCGCGCCAAGTGGGGCCGGTTCGCGAAGTTCGTCTTCCACCAGGGCGCGGTTTGGACCGCCCGTCACGGCGACCGCATGGTCTACGACGCCGCGGCGATCGAGACGCGCTGGAAGCGGGAGTTCGGCCGCGACGGCGACGTCATCCCCTACGGCGGCGACGTCCCGCCGGAGCACCCGGTCGAGCCGGGGCTGACCCACCGCGGCTACGCGCTGATCGTGGCGCGCTTCGTCCCCGAGAACACGGTGCCCGAGTTCATCGAGGCCGCCGAGCGGATCGCGCGGACCCACGACGTGGTGATCGTCGGCTCGTCCGGCTACGGCGGCCCGATCGACCAGGCGGTCAGCGCCCTCGCGCAGCAGAACGCGCGGGTGCACTGGTTCGGCCACGTCAGCGACGACACCCGGCTCCACTCCCTCTGGCAGCACGCCGGGGCCTACTTCCACGGGCACAGCGTCGGCGGCACCAACCCGGCGCTGGTGCAGGCAATGGCCTGCGGCGCCCCGGTCGTCGCCCGCGACACCGTCTTCAACCGTGAGGTGCTCCAGGAGGCGGGGCGCTTCGTCGCTCCCACCCCGGACGCGATCGCCGAGGGCGTCCTCGCCGTGCTGAACGACCCGATCGAGCAGGAGCGGCTCTCGTACCGCGGGCACCTGCGGGCCGTGCACTCCTACTCCTGGGCCGAGGTGAACGCCGGCTACGAGCGCTCGCTGCTCAGCGTCATCGCCGAGCGGGCCGGCGCGGGAGCGAGCAGGAGCCGGGCGTGAGGGCCCCGCGCGACCTCGGCTACGACGACCTCCTCATCGGCTACCACGTCGGCCCGCTGACGGGCGTGACGGCGGAGCGCGTGCGGACCGCGCTGCGCGACGTCCTCCTCTCGCCCCGCGGCGCCGTGCTCCTGCGGCGCCGCACCCGGCTCCGCGGGTGGCGCCGGATCGACGTGGCGGTCGCCCTGGACGCGGCCGAGCGCGCGGTGCGGGTCGTCGACGGCCCCCTCGAGCGCGAGGATCTGGCGCACCGCCTGCTGGCCTCGCAGTTCGCGCCGGGCGAGCTGCCGCTCCGGATCCTGTTCGACGGCGCGACGGTCGGCTTCACTTTCCCGCACAGCCTCTTCGACGGGACCGGGGCGACCGCGGTCGTGGCGCTCGTGATCGAGAAGCTGGGCGCTCCGGGGGCCGACGGCACCGCCCGGAAGCCGCTCGCCGCCGCACCGCTCCGCGAGGTCGTGGAGCGCTTCGAGCTCACCGGTCTCGCCGGCGCCAGGAAGGCCCGCGACACCTTCCGCACCCTGACCGCCGCGACCGGCACCGGCTACCAGCTCGACGCGACCCTCTCGAAGGAGGAGTCGGACCGCCGCGCGCGCCTCGTGACCGCCGTGCTCGGCCCCGAGACGCTGCGGGCGATCGCCGCGACCCCGGAGCAGGCGCGCGAGGGCCGGCGCCCCGCCCGCCCGCCGGTGTCGCTCAAGACCGCGAGCCTCGTGCTCCGCTGCCTGCAGGACTGCGCCGCCGACGGCCTCGACTTCCGCGTCGTCGTCCCCGTCGACGGCCGCCGCTGGGTCGCGAAGGGCACGGAGGTCGGCGGCAACCTCTCTCCCTCCCTCCCGCTCGGCCGCCTCCGCGCCGACGACTGGTCCGCGACCTCGCTCCTCGAGCGGCTGTCCGCGGCCACCAGGTCCGGCCTCCCCGCGACCTGGCTGCTGGCGAGCGCGCTGCTGAGCGTCAAGACCCTCGTGCAGCACCCGCTGGCGCCCCTCCGCCCGCCGCGCGGGACGCCCCGCGTGCCGTGGGAGATCCACGTCTCCCTGCCCTCGACCGAGGTGCCCGTCCCGGAGGAGCTGCTGCCGCGGATCGAGCCGGACACCATGGTCGGCGGGATGCCCGCCCACCTGCGCTTCCCGCTCGGCGTCTGGGTCGAGGTCGCGCCGATGCGCGACAGCATGCACCTGACCGTCCACGACGAGACCGGCACCTTCGCTCTCGACGGCTTCGAGGAGCGGCTGCTCGCCGCTGTCGGCGCCCGAGCCGCGGAGGCCTCGTGAGCGGGCTGCTGCGCCTCCTGAACTCCCCGATCACCATGCTCGCGAGCCGCCTCTCGGTGGCGGCGCTCGGCCTGGTGAGCGCCCCGCTGATCGCGCAGGCCCTCGGCCCGAGCGGACGGGGCGAGACGGCCGCGGCCCTCGCCTCCATGTACCTGATCCCGATCGTCCTCGCGCTCGGCATGCCCCTCGAGATCCGCCGGCGCGTACTCGCCGCGGCGGGCGACCTCGGCGCGGTGCGCACGGCCCGGCGGCTCGCGCTGCTGACCGCGATCCCGGCCGCGCTCATCGCCTGGCTGCTCACCTCCACCCTCCTCTCGGCGCTCGACGAGGCGGCCACGATCGCGGTGTTCGTCGCGATCACCGGTACTCCGCTCATGGTCTGCTGGATGATCGACATCGGCGTCGTCGGGGCGCAGCGCCGCTTCGGAGCGGTCGCGCTGCTCCAGGCCACGCAGCCGCTGGTCTACGTCGGCGGGATCGTCGTGCTGTTCCTGCTCGACTCGATCACCGTCTCCGGCGTGATCTGGTCGAACTTCGCCGGCTCCGTGATGACCGCGCTGATCGGCTCGCTGCTCGACCGCCCGCGCGGAGCCGCTCCGGCGCCCTGGCGGCCGCTCGTGCGCGGCTCCGTCACCTTCTACGGCGCGCAGGCGTCGGACGCCGCCTACCAGCGCCTCGATCAGGTGATCATGCTGCCGCTGATCGGCTCGCACCAGGCCGGCCTCTACTCCGTCGCCGTGACGATCGGCACTCTGCCCGTGTTCCTCGCGCACGCGGTCGCGGCTCCGGTCTTCTCGGACATCAGCCGGACGGAGGGCGGCGCCCGCGTCACCGCGACCGGCGACGCGCTGCGCTCGGCCTTCGCGGTCGGCCTGGCCTCGGCCGTGTTCCTCGCCGTCGTCACTCCGTGGGGCGTGCCGTTCCTCTTCGGCGACGAGTTCGCGGAGGCGATGCCCGCGGTCCTCTTCGCGATCCTCGGCTCCGTCTTCGTGGTCGTCACCGTCAGCGCGGGCGAGGTGCTCTCGGCGCGCAACCGCGGCATCAGCCTCACCGTCGCCCAGGGCGCCGGGCTGATCACCTGCCTCGTGCTCCTGTTCGCGTTCGGCCCGGCGAACGGCGCGATCGCCGCCGCCATCGCCAACGCGAGCGGGATCCTGACGGCGCTGGTGGTGATGGTGCTCGCGATCCGGCCGCCGGCGCGGACCATCGTCCCGCGGCCCTCCGACGTGCCGCTGGTCGTCCGGCGCCTCACGATGCGGGGCGGCGCGGCATGACCCGCGCCGCGGCGCCGCTGCCCCGGGCGGGCTCCCGCACGGTCGCCCGCGGACCGGTGCGCACCCGCCGCACGCTCCGCGCCCTCCTCGGCCGCGACGGGCTCGGCCTGCCGTGGCTGGGCGTCCTGCTGCTGGTCTTCGCCCTCCCGGCCAACGGAGTCGCCTCCGCGTTCCTGCCGGGTGCCACGGCGACCGCGTTCGGCGCGATCAAGGACGCCACGGTCCTCGGGCTCTTCCTGCTCGTGCTCGTCAGCGGCCGGATCAAGCGGGTGCCGGTGCCGATCGTCGTGCTCGTGCTGATGATCGTGGGCCTCGGCGCCGTCTCGGCCGTGTGGACCGAGAACCCGATCCAGGCCGCCTACGGCTGGCGCAACGACTTCCTGCCGTTCCTCGCGCTCATCGTGGTGCCCGCGGTACTCGAGAAGCGCCACCTCGCGATCCTCGCGACCGCGTTCGTCGTCGCGCTGCAGCTCTCGTCGATCACGACGATCCTCACCTGGAACCAGGGGCTCGACTGGCTGTTCACCCTCGGGGTGTTCCCGCTGGCCCCCGGGACGCCGTTCCCCTCCTCCCTCTTCGTCGCCGGCAGCATCGTGCCCCGCGGCTTCAGCCCCTACAGCGCCCCGAACGAGAGCGCCGTCGCCGTCACGATCGCGCTGGCCGTGCTGTGGACACGCCCGCGCTGGCCACTGTGGCTGAAGGGCGCTCTGACGCTCCTGCCGCTGGTGGCGGTGTACCTGACGCAGTCCCGGAGCGGCTACATCGGCCTGGCGATGCTCGCGGTGACGCTGGTGGCCTGGGCGCTGTTCCGCGCGAAGCCGATGCTGGTCTGGGCGATGCTCACCGTGACCACGGCCGCGGCCGTCGGCGGAGTCACGCTCTACCTCTACATCGACAAGGTGATCTCGCACGTCGCCGACCCGTCGCTGATCGGCCACAGCGACAGCCTGCTCGAGAACATCCCGCTGCTCGTCGCGCACCCGTTCGGCTTCGGCCTCGGCAAGGTGGGCCCGCGCGCGCAGCTGTACTCGACCGACAGCGTCCTGGTCGAGAGCTTCTTCCTGGTGCTCGCGATCGAGTCGGGGATCCTCGTGATGCTGCTGTTCGCGGCGCTGCTGGTGTACCTGTTCCTCCGCGGGCTGCGGGCGCCGACGCTCGACGGCTTCCTGCCCACGGCCGTGGTCGCGGGCACGCTGGTCAGCTACACGGTGCTGCCGACGCTCCAGGAGGGTCCGGTGGCGTACACGCTCTGGATCGTCTGCGGCATGGGCATCGTGGCGGGGCGGGCCGAGCAGGCGGTGCGCCCCAGCACGGCCCGGGTCCGCGAGCCCTCACCCTCGCGCAACGCCGCCCACCTCGACGGGCCGCGCGCCGGCACCGGAGCGCACGTCGTCACTCCCCGGGGGGAGGGGCGCCGGCACCGGCTGCAGCGCTCCCGCGTCTCAGGCGGTCGCCGTCGCCGCGGCGGTGACGACCGTGCTGCGGGGAGCCTGCGCGACAACGGTCCCGAGGACGTCGCCCCCGACGTCCCGTAGGCGGTCGGCCGCGGCGACGAGGTCGGCCGAGGACGAGACGCCGGCGCCCGCGACGAGGACCGTCGTGGCGACCATCTTGCCCAGCAGCACCGCGTCGGTGGCCGAGAGGATCGCGGGGGAGTCGACGATCACGTGGTCGTACCGGCGCGAGAGGTGCGCGATCACGCGCTCCATCGCAGGGGTGCCGATCAGGTCGCTCGGGTTCGCCTGGCTGCCGCCGGCCGTGAGCACGGTGACGCCCTGGGCGCTGACGGGCAGCGACCCGTCGGCGGGCAGGGTGCCGGTGCGGAGCAGGTCGGCCAGGGTCGGTCCGCCAGTGGGGAGGCGGAAGACGGTCGACTGCGCCGGGTTGCGGAGGTCGGCGTCGATCAGCACCACGGTGCGGCCGATCTGGGCGATCGAGACGGCGAGGTTCGCGGCCACCGTGCTCTTGCCGTCGCCCTCGCGGGCGGAGGTGACGAGCAGGGTGCGCTCGTGGGTGCCGGAGCCGAAGAGGAGCGTCGTGCGCAGCATCCGGAACGACTCGGCGACGGCGCTCCGGCCGTCGACGACGAGGGGGGAGCGGCGGACGGCCGTGTCGTAGGGGATCGACTCGAGCACCGGCAGGGTGGTGCCGGCGGCGACGTCCTTGGCCGAGCGGATGCGGGAGTCGCCGAGCGAGCGCAGCACGACGACGCCGACGCCGAGGATGAGGCCGGTCGCTCCTCCGAGCACGAGGTAGACGAGCAGGTCGGGGCTGAGCGGCGAGCTCGGCACGGACGCGGCCTCGAGCACCTTCACGTCGACCCGGCTCGCGCCGCCCGTGACGGGGCGCTCGATCTGGGCGACGTAGCTGCGCAGGCTCTCGGCGACCGAGTCGGCGATCCGCGCGGCCTGCTGGGCGTCGGCGTCGACGACGTCGATGCTCATGATGACGGTGCCGGGGAGCGCGGCCGGCGTGACCTCGCCCGCCAGATCGCCGACGGTCATGTCGAGACCGAGGTCGTCGATGACGGGCTGCAGCACCGAGCTCGAGTCGACCAGCGCGACGTAGGAGGCCACCCGGGCCTCGGCGCTGGTGAAGGAGGCGCCGACCTCGGCGCTGGACTGGTTGTCGGCGGTCGCGACGGAGACGAACACGGTCGTCTGCGCCCGGTACTCCGACTCCGACGCCATGGTCGCCACGGAGGCGGCCGCGAGGCCGAGGGCGACGAAGATCGAGATGACGAGCCAGCCCCTGCGGAGAAGTCGTCCGTACTCGCGAATTCCCACAGGGCCGTCCTTGTCGAGGAGGGATCCGGCGGACCGGATCGAGACGATGAGCGTGCTGCTGTCGATCCTGGCAGAACCGCGCCGCGTGTCACCGGCGCCGGGCCGAGCCGGCACCCCCGGACAGGCGCGGGAGAGGGCCTGCGGCGGGGTCGGGGGCTCGGGGCTGTCGGATCCCGCCCGGTCGGCGTCGCGAGACGACGGACGGCGGCACGGCCGGACCGCCTCCGCTGCCGCCCCCGGTCGTGCCTACTTCTTGTAGCTCCTCGTGAGGGTGTTGTCGCCGGGGGTGGGGTCGCCGATCGCGGTGGAGCTCTTGGCGGTGATGGTGGAGGTGCCGGTCTTGGGAGTGAGGACGATGGTCCTGGTGGTGCTCTGTCCGGCTGCGAGGGTGGGGATCTTCCAGGTGAGGACCGTGGTCCCGGCGATCTTGCCGGGTGTGCGGGTGGCGCCTCCGATGTCGGTGACGGTGGTGGGGACGATCATCTGGATGACGGTGGATCCGGTGTCGCGGGTGCCGACGTTGGTGACGGTGGTGGTGGCGGTGAGGGTCCTGCCGGTGATCTTCGTGGCGGTGGGGGTGAGGGCGACCTTCAGGTCGGCGCGGCTGCCGGAGACGATCTTGACGATGCGGGTGGCGGTCGCGGCGGCCCAGGTGCCGTCGCCGGCCTGGGCGGCGGTGACGGTGCAGGCACTCGTCCCGGTGAGGGTCACCGTTCCCGCGGCGGTGACGGTGCACGGGCCGGTGGCGGTGTAGGTCACCGGGAGACCGGAGGAGGCCCTCGCGGCGAGCGAGTAGGCGACTCCGGTGGTCGGGGTCGCCGACGTGTTCGCGGTGAAGGCGACGGTCTGCGGCTTCTTCTGGATCGACGCGGCGGTCACCACGAGGGTGCGGGTCGCCTGCGGGGCGGCGTTCCGGTCGGCGTCCCCGGCCTGATCCAGGGTGAGCACGCAGTCTCCCGGAGCGGCGAAGGTCACGGTGCCGTTCGCGACGGTGCAGGCCGCGGAGGCGGTCCCGAGAACGATCGGGGCGCTCGACGCGCCGCCGGTGACGGTCGGAGTCCACGTTCCTCCGACGACCGCCGCGGGAGCGGTGGAGGTGAAGGCGAGCGTCTGCGCAGCCCTGCCGATCGTGAAGGCGCGGTCGGCGCGAGCAGCGGCGTGCGCAGCGTCGCCGGCCTGCTCGAGGGTCAGGGTGCAGGTGCCGGCGTGGTCGTAGGAGACCGAGCCGCCGGAGACCGAGCAGGCCCCCGAGGCGGTGAGGCGGGGATCCGCGGAGGAGGGGCCTCGGACGATCACCGGCGTGGACGATCCGCCGACGACCGCGTCGCCCGGAGCCTCGCCGCCGAACGAGACGGACCCGGCGGCCAGGCCCACCGCGATGGTCTGCGAGACCTGCGGAGCGGCGAGATGACCGGAGTCCCCGGCCTGATCGGCCGTGACGGTGCAGGTGCCGGAGCCTTCGAAGGTGACGACGCCGTCCGTCAGGGTGCAGGCGCCCGAGGCGGCGAGCACGACCGGCTGCCCGGACGCGCCGCCCGTCGCGGCGGGCGTGTAGGTGCCGCCCGGGACGGCGGGGGAGGGGGGAGTGGAGGTGAAGGCGATCGTCTGGGCCGGAAGGGTCACCTGAACGGTGCCGGCGACGTTCGGAGCCTGCTGATAGGTGGAGTCGCCCTGCTGGAACGCGTAGTACGAGCAGGTGCCGACAGCGGTGAGGAGGATGTCGACGGAGCCCGGATCGACCCGGGTCGTGCGGCAGGCGTCGTAGGCGACGGCGAAGGCGGGCAGGCCCGAGCTCGTGGTCATCGTGAGGGTGACGGTGTCGCCGACGGCTCCGGTCGTGGGAGGGGTCGAGGCGAGGGTGATCGTCTGGGGGCCCTTCCGCACCGTGAAGGTGGACGACCGCTGCAGAGCGGGCGCGTAGTCCGCGTTCCCGAGCTGGTCGGCGGTGACGACGCACTCCTCGCCGACCTCGGTGAAGGTCACCACGCCGTCGGCGATGGTGCAGCCGCCGGTCGCGCCGTAGGTCGTGGGGAGCCCCGACGTGGCTGTCGCGACCGGGGAGTAGGTAGCGGAGCGCGCGGTGTCGATGCCGTGCGGGTAGTCGTAGACGATGCTCTGCGGGAGGCGGTCGACGGTGAACGATCCGGTGCGCTGCGGCGCGGGGAGGTAGAGCTCCGAGCCCTCCTGGTCGAAGCGGATGGTGCAGGTGCCCGGGTGGAGGTTGCGCACGGAGGTGCCGCCGATGATCGAGCAGACCTCCGGGGTCGTGCTCGTCACCGTCACCGGCAGGCCGCTGCCGGCACTGGCGCGGAGGTCGGCGTCCTCATCCGTCGTGAGAGCGCTCGTGGGGAGGCGGAAGTCGATGCTCTGCGCCTTCCGCACCACCTCCTCCGCCGGCTTGGCGACCACCGTGAAGCTCGTCTCGACCGCCGGGGCCGACGCGTAGCGCTGGTCACCGGGCTGGCCGGCGCGGACGACGCAGGTCCCCGCGGCGACGCCCGCGAACACGGACCGGCTCAGTCCCTCGAAGAGGAACGGAGTGCCGTCGAGCCGGCAGACCTCCGGCGTCGTGGTCGTGAAGTCCACCGGGAGACCCGAGGTGGACGTCGCGGTCACCGAGTAGGACCCGGTCGAGTACGCGTAGCCCGCCAGAGCGAAGGCGACCGACTGGGACCTCGGCGAGAGAGTCCTGGTGCGGACGACGTCCGGAGCCGCGGTCCAGCCCGTGCCCCCGGCCTGGGAGGCGGTGATGGAGCAGAGCCCGCCGACCCGGCCGACCGCGCGTCCCGCGGTCACCGTGCACACGTCAGGAGTGGTGCTGACGTAGGTCACCGGCAGACCCGAGGACGCGGTGGCCTGCAGGACGAGGTCCCGACCGTCGGTGTCGAGGCCGGTCAGCTCCGGGAACGCGATCGTCTGCCCGGTCTGCGCGGTGAGGGTGAAGGTCGAGCGCGTGATCGGCGTCCGCGCGTAGACGACGGGATCCCGGTTGTACCCGTTGAATCCGGTGTAGAGCGCGCGGATCTCGTGGCTCCCGCGCGCGAATCCCTCCGGGACCTCGATGCTCACGGTCTCGGACGTCTCCGCACCGGTCAGCGTGACGGTGCCGAGCGGTCGCTGCGTCTGGCCGGTGAACTCGGTGAACGAGATCGATCCTCCGCCGATCTGGTCCGGCTTCCTCGTGTAGCCGGTGTCGACGTCCCGGTAGGAGTTCTTCGAGAGAGTGGCGGTGAGGGTCGTGGGGACGTCGATCGCGGTCGTCGACGCGCTCACCGTCATGGTGGCGTCGGGGAGCCAGGAGACGAGTGCGTCGCCGACCTTGTAGGGGCTGAGTCCGGGATCGGCGATCGGCCAGCTCCCTCCGCCTCCGCCTCCGCCGCCGGCCGCTCCCAGGCTGGTGTAGATGAACTCGCCGCCGCCCGCACCGCCTCCGCCGCCGCCCGCCGATCCGGCGCCGCCCTGTCCGCCGCTGGCGTAGACGTCGCCCGAGGCCCGCGCGCCTGCTCCACCGAAGCCGTGAGGGTCGGCGCCCAGGCCGTCCCAGAACATGTGCCCGGTGCCGCCGCTCGCCTCCGAGCCGAACGTCGGGACGGCATCGAGGAAGCCGCCGAGGTAGGCGGTGTCGCCACCGCTGCCGCCGACCCCCGGGGTGTCGATCGTCGCGCCGCCGCCGCCGCCCCCGGGGAAGCCGCCGGTGCCGTGGCCTGCTTCGCCCGGCCGGCCGGCGGCACCGCCGTCGGAGCCGTCGTACAGGATGGTCGCGCTCGATCCGCTTCCTCCGCCCGCGGCGACGGCGATGACGTCGCCGCCGACGGGGTCGCAGTTCTCGTCGGGTTCGCTGAAGGACACCCACTTGGCGTCCCCACCCCCCTCGAAGCCCCCGCTCCGGAGGCTTCCCCAGTAGATCGTCTGACCGGGCGTCACCTTCACGTCGTAGAGCGTGAAAGCGGCGCCGGCGCCGCCGGTGCCCCCGGTGTTCCCCACGCTGTCGAAGTCCTGACCGTCGGCTCCACGGTTTCCCCGGGCGGTGACGTCGGCGGTGTGGACGTTCGCAGGCACGGTGAACCTCCCGTCCGTCGTGCACGCGTCGTAGAAGCGGTTGGCGGAGGCGGGGGGTGCGCCGACCAGCGTGAGCGCCGCGGCGGCGAGAACCACCGCGAGACCGCCGGCGAGGGGGCGCCGGAGGCGGGACCGCGTCGAGGGGGACGGGGTCGAGCGCATGGCGGGCCTTCCGGACGCCCGGACGGGTCGGGGGATCCGATTCTCAGGCGATCCGCAGGTTACGGGCGGGGCGACAGCAGTGCCAGAGGAAGCGGGGCACGCGGGCTTAACGGGGGGTGACGCATCGGCGGGCTATTGCCGGGGAGGTCGGACGGCCGTGGTCCGGGGGGTCGATCCGGATGGCGCGCACTCGAGGAGCTCGGCGCTCCTCCACAGGGCGCGGATCAGCGCGGGCATCCCCGTGAAGCGATCGTCACGATCCGGAGCCCTCAGGACTCGGAGCCCCGCCGAACCCGCAGCCGCGTCTCCTCGAGGTCGAGCAGCGACTGGGCGTCGCGCAGGATGCGCTGCGGGTAGGCGCGGCGCGAGCGCGCGTCCAGCAGCGCCTCCCGCTCGGCGGCGACCACGGCGAGCCGCAGCGCCCGGTAGAGGCGGTGCGGAGTGTCGGCGACCGACCGCTCCGTGCCGCGCGAGCGCTCCCAGGCGGCCTCGGAGCGGAGGAACGACGTCTGGCGCACCCGCTCCAGGACGTCCGGAGCGACGTCGTCGGCGCCCTCGACGGCGTCGCCCGGGCGCTCGAGCACCGAGAGGCCCTTCTCGGTGATCTCGTCGAGCAGGCCCGCGAGCGCGCGCTGGTCCTCGGGCACGTCGATCCCGCGGATGCCCAGCGCCCGGATCAGCAGCGGCAGCGTGCTGCCCTGGACCAGCAGGGTCGCGACGGCCACGGTGAAGGCGATCAGCACGAGCTGCGGGCGGTACGGGATGTCCTCGGGCAGCGACTGCGCGGCCGCGAGGGTCACCACTCCGCGCATCCCGGACCAGCCGAGCACCAGACCGCCGCGCCAGCCGATGCCGTTGCGGCTGAAGTGCCGGTAGTCGCTGCGCCGCAGCAGGTAGCGCCGCTTCGCCCGGCCGCGCTCCTCCTTCGGCAGCTCCTGCGCCTCGGGCGACTCGAGCAGCTCCTTCTGCTCGCGGGCCCGGCGCTCGGCCCGGCGGGTCTGCCAGCGCTCGCCGAGGAGGACCGGGCCGACCCAGAGGAAGCGCACGACGATCAGTCCGACCACCGCGATCAAGCCGATCCCGACCGCTCCGGGCACGGAGAGGCGCGCGCTGTCGGCGTCGTGGATCAGCGAGCGGATCTCGAGCCCGATCAGCAGGAACACGCCGTTCTCGAGCAGGAACTGCACGGTCCGCCAGTTGATCCGGTCGTTCACCCGCGACTGCGCGGTGAAGGCGCGGGAGGAGGCGTGCCCGGTGTGCAGACCGGCGACGACCACGGCCAGCACGCCCGAGGCGCCCAGGCCCTCGGCGGGGATGAACGCGACGAACGGGACGATGAAGGAGAGGACGGTGTTGAGCACCGGGTCCTCGAGCCGCGAGCGGACGAAGACGGTGACCACGCTGGCCACGAACCCGACCACGACGGCCACGACGACCGCGGAGAGGAAGTCGCCGATCGCCGCCCACGGCGTCGCGAGCGTCCCCGCGGCGGCGGCGAGGGCCGAGCGGAGGAGCACCAGCGCGGTCGCGTCGTTGATCAGCCCCTCGCCCTCGAGCAGGGTGAGCAGCCGCGGCGGGAGGCCCAGCCGCCGGCCGACCGAGGTCGCGGCGACGGCGTCGGGCGGGCTGATGATCGCGCCCACGGCGATCGCCAGGCCCGGCCCGAGGTCGGGGAGGAGGAGGAAGAGGAGCGCGCCGACGCCGGCCGCCGAGATCAGCACCAGCACCACCGACAGGCCGGTGATGGTGGTGAGGTTCCGGCGGAAGTCGATGAACGGGACGCTGAGCGCCGCCGCGTACAGCAGCGGCGGCAGCACGCCGTCGAGCACCCACTCGTGCGGGACGACCACCTCCGGCACCCCGGGGATGTACGAGAGGCCGACGCCGGCGAGGACGAGGACGATCGGGGCGGCGACGCCGAGGCGCCGCGAGAAGACGGCGACCGCGACGAGGACCGAGACGCCGACGATCGCGGCGATGCCCAGCTCCATCAGCGGAGGCTCTCGAGGGCGCAGAAGGGCATGGTCTCGTCTCCAGGGGGTGGCGGGCGATCGCCCGGGACGAGTCTGCGCCTCTCGGCGGATGCGGTGCAGGGGGTTGCGAGCGCCCGGAGTCCCGCGCCGGGGTCAGCCGTCGTCGCGAGCGGTGCGCCGGTCGAGCAGGCGGGCGAGCGCGAGGAGGAGCGCCATGGCGCCGAGCGCGGCGACGGCCAGCGCGAGCGCGGCGCCGGGCTCGAGCGTGATCCCGCGCTCGACGACCTGCGCGCGCAGCACCGGGTCGGCCGAGACGACGAGCAGGCCGATCGAGGCGGCGGCGAGGACGAGGCCGTAGAGGACGGCGCCGGCGCGGATCCGCGGGCGAGCGGTGGCGGGGGTGGGCGTGGTGGTCATCGTGCGGCTCCGGTCTCGGGGGTGGGGCTGGGGGTGGCGGGCGTGGCGGGCTCGGCGTCCGGAGTGGAGTCGTAGACGCGGATCGACCCGCCCTCCTGGGCGATCCGGACCACGAACGGCTCGGCCTCGGGGTCGCCGAAGGTCTGCGTCCACAGCTGACGGCCCTCGGCGGTGCGGACCTCGCGGGGCGCGTCGATCGCGCCTCCGTCGGCACCCAGCACCAGGAGCTCGGTGTCCTCGGTGGTCGCCTCCACGCGGACCGCCGTGCCCTCCGTCGTGGCGACGGACACCTGCCCGTAGCCGATCCAGAGGTCCAGCGGCTCGCCGGAGGCCTCGTAGCCGGGTGCGACCGTGACCTGCAGGTCGCTCGCCGCGAGCGTCGCGTAGCGGCCGGGGGCGGCGCTCGAGAAGCCGTAGGAGCCCAGCACGGGGAGCAGCTCGCGGTCGGTCGGCAGCACGGCGGCGCAGGCGGCGGTGACCAGCGCGACCGTCGCGAGGGCGATCAGTGCGATCGCGCGCCTCCGGAAGAGGCCGGCGAGAACGATCACCACGGCCAGCACGAGCGCGGCGGAGGCGGCTCCGACGACGAGGGCCGTCGGTCCGGAGGCGGTGAGCGAGACCAGCGCGCCGGTCAGAGCGGCGGCCCCGAGGGCGAGCAGCGTGAGGCTCGCCCGCAGTCGGGGGTTCGCGGCGCGTCGGAGGCGAAGGCGCTCCAGGCGCGCAGCGGTGGCGGCGGCGGCGGCGAGTCGCGCCTCCTCCGCCCGGGCGCGGGCCGTCTCACGGGCCGACGCGCTCTGCTGGGCGCGGAACGCCTCCCGCTCGGCCCGCCACGCCTCCTGGCGCTCGCGCCACTCGGCGACGGCCTCGGGGGACGAGGGGCGCTCGTCCTGCAGTCCGGGGTCGGGTGCGGGGTAGCCCGCAGCGGCGGGCGCCGGGTACGGGAGCGTCGCGGAGGGGTGCGCGGACGGGGGGGCCTGGGCCGGGGCGGCGGCCGCGTCGTCCGATCGCCGGCTCCGCCGCACGACCCAGACCACGAACGCCACGATCAGCCCGAGCACCACGAGCGACCACAGCGTCCGCCCGGTCGCGGGCGCCCAGGGCATCGCCCCGGTGTAGGCGCCGCCGAGCGACCAGAAGCCCTGCGCCACCGGCAGCATCGAGGCGAGCACGAGGACGCCGATCCCGGCGTGCACCCGGTCGAGCGAGCCGCGCAGCAGCCGCTCCACCGGCAGGGCGCCGTCCTGGTCGGGCAGCAGCAGCCAGGCCGCGGCGTAGAGGAGGAGCGCGGGCCCGCCCAGCACCGCGACGACGAGCACGATGCCGCGCACGATCAGCGGGTCGATGCCCAGCCGGTCGGCGATCCCCGCGCAGACGCCGCCGATCCAGCCGGGACGGCGGGGCAGGTCGAGGCCGCGCAGCCAGAGCACGAAGCGGTTCTCGGGCGCGGGGGGCGGATCGGCGGGGCCGGGGGCTCCCGGGCCGGGGCGCTCGGAGCCGGCGCTGTCGTGGCCGTCGGCTCCGGGGTCCGTCGCGATCGGCGTCGTCGACGTGCTCGCCGCCTCCGCGCCGTCCGGCTCCGGGGAGCCCGGCGGGGTCGTGCTCTGTCCTGTCATGCTGCGAGTCTCCCGTGCGCTCCGCGGCCCGGGCCATCGGGGGAACCCCTGATCCGACCCCGAGAGCACCCCCGATCGTGCGGCCGACCTGTTTGGATGCAGGGGTGAGCACAGTCCCCGGCACCGCCGTCCGCCCCCCGCTGCGGCGCCCGCGGACGATGCTGCTCGGCGGAGTGTGCACCGCGGTCGCCGACCACCTCGGCTGGAGCGTGCGGAGGACCCGCCTCCTCGCCGTCCTCACGACCGCGCTCGGCGGGGGCGGCGCGCTCCTCTACCTCTGGCTCTGGGCGCTGGTGCCCCTCGCGCCGCTCGACTCGCGCGACGCGGACCCGGCTGTCCGCCGCTCCGCTCCCGTCGCCGGCCTGCTGACCCTCGCCGCCGCCGTCGCGGCGCTCGCCGTGCTGATCACCGTCGATCGCGGCGACGACGCCGACATCACGCGCGCGCTGGTCGCCGTCGGCCTGCTCGCGGGAGGCGCCGTCGGCTGGAGCCTCGGACTCGACCGCGGCGACGCCGTCCGCCCCGCCCGGTACGGCTCCGCGGTGCGCCTCGCCTCCTGCGCGCTGCTGGTGCTCGCCGGAGCGGCCGTGCTCACGGGCCGCCCGAGCGCCCTGAACGCGGTGCTCGCCGTGGGCGTGCTGCTGATCGCCGCCGGCGTGCTGGCCGCGCCCCGGGTGGTGACCCTCTGGTCCGAGCTGATGGGCGAGCGGGCCGCGCGCGTGCGCCAGGAGCAGCGGGCCGAGATCGCCGCGCACCTGCACGACTCCGTGCTGCAGACCCTCGCGCTCATCCAGAACCGCGCCGGAGCCTCGAGCGAGGTCGCCCGCATCGCCCGCGCCCAGGAGCGGGAGCTGCGCGACTGGCTGTTCGAGCGCGACGTCCCGGTCGCCAACGACCTGGCCGCCGAGGTCCGGGCGATCGCCGCCGCCGTCGAGCTCGACTACCCCGTGCACCTCGAGGTGGTGGCCGTCGGCGCCTCCGTGCCCGGCGCCGCCGCGCTCCTCGCCGCGACCCGCGAGGCCGTGCTGAACGCGGCCCGGCACGCGGGCGGCGACGTCTCGGTGTACCTCGAGTCCTCCGTGCAGGGCGTCGACGTGTTCGTGCGCGACCGCGGCCCCGGCGTCGTCCTCGACGAGGTCCCCGGCGACCGCCTCGGCATCCGCGAGTCGATCATCGGCCGGATGGCGCGCGCCGGCGGCAGCGCGACCGTGCGACCCGGGGTCGGCGGCACCGGCACCGAGGTGCACCTGCGGCTCCCCGCAGAGGTCGAGCGGTGACCCGCGTGCTGCTGGTCGACGACCACTCCATCTTCCGCTCGGGCCTGCGGGCCGACCTCACTCCCGAGCTCGAGGTCGTCGGGGAGGCGGCCGACGTCGACTCCGCCGTCGGCCTGGTCGCCTCGCTCGCGCCCGAGGTGGTGCTGCTCGACGTGCACCTGCCCGGCGGCGCGGGCGGAGGAGGAGCGGAGGTGCTGCGGCGCAGCGCCGGCTCGTCGTCGCGGTTCCTCGCGCTCAGCGTCTCGGACGCCGCGGAGGACGTGGTCGGCGTGATCCGCGCCGGCGCCCGCGGCTACATCACCAAGGCCAGCTCCGGAGCCGAGGTGAGCCGGGCGGTGCTCGCGGTGGCGGGCGGGGACGCCGTGTTCTCGCCGCGCCTGGCCGGCTTCGTGCTCGACGCCTTCGGGGCGCTGACGGGCGAGCAGGCGGAGTCGGTGGACGAGCTCGACCGCCTCTCGGCTCGCGAGCGCGAGGTGATGCGCCTGATCGCCCGCGGCTACGCCTACAAGGAGGCGGCCGCCGAGCTCTTCATCTCGGTCAAGACGGTCGAGTCCCACGTCTCCGCCGTCCTCCGCAAGCTGCAGCTCTCCTCCCGCTACGAGCTCACCGCCTGGGCCTCGGCGCGGCGTCTGCTGTAGGAGTCGAGGGGGGCAGGCGTGCGCGCCGCTCCGGGTGCCACCGTGCGATTCGCAGGGGATCCGCCGCCCAGGAGCCGCGCCGCGCGGCGGAACGCCCTTCTCGACGCTGATCCCCTGCAGATCGCACGTTCGGCGGGCCTGCGAGGAGCGCCGCTCCGGGTGCCACTGTGCCATTCGCAGGGGATCCGCCGCCCAGGAGCCGCGCCGGGCGGCGGAACGCCCTTCTCGACGCTGATCCCCTGCAGATCGCACGTTCGGCGGGCCTGCGAGGAGCGCCGTTCCGGGTGCCACTGTGCCATTCGCAGGAGATCTACCGCCCAGGGGCTGCATCAGGCGGCGGAACGCCCCTTCGCGCGCGGATCCCCTGCGAATCGCACAGCCCGCCTCACACCTCCGGGTCGTCCTCGGCGGCCGCGCGGCGGCGCGCTCCGAGGCCGAGCGCGGTGGCGCCCGCTGCCAGGAGCGCGGTGGCGCCCGCGATCAGGCCGACGCTCTCGACTCCGGTCGAGGCGAGCCCACCGCCCGACCCGCCGACGGGCAGCGGGGTCGGCGTGCCGGTCGGCGCGGCCGTGGGCACCGGGGACGGAGCCGCGGTGGGCGCCGCGGTCGGCCCGGCGGTCGGTGCCGCGGTCGGTGCCGTGGTGGGAGCCGCGGTGGGCGCGGTCGTCGGAGCCGTGGTGGGCCCGGCGGTCGGCGTCGGAGTCGGCGCCATCACCTGCGACGCCGGCAGGATCTGCACGATGGTCGGACGCGGTGCCGCCACCGCTCCCGCCGCCGTCGATCCGTAGTCCGGGAAGAACGACGTCGGCGCCTCGAAGGTGCCCTCCTCGCCCGGGTGCTGCACCGCCACGAACACGTGCTGGTCGAGGTCGTGGACGATCGGCCCGCAGGTCTCGGCGTCGCGCGGCACCGAGAGGAACTGCTCCACCCTGCCGCGCGTCGCGCCCTCGAGCGCCACCGTGAAGAGCCCGTCGTTGTAGCCGATGCCGCTCGGGGCGCCGTCGGTCGAGATCCAGAGGTTCCCGACCGAGTCGAAGGCCAGGTTGTCCGGGCACGAGATCGGCGAGACCTGGTCCGCCGGGAAGCCGGAGAAGTAGACGACGTCGCCCTGCGCCTGGTCGCCGCAGAGCATCAGCAGGTTCCAGGTGAAGGTGCGGCCGGTCTGGTCGCCGCCGTCCTCGATGATCTCGACGATGTGGCCGTCGCGGTTCTCGGTCCGCGGGTTGACCTCGGTCGCTCCCTCCTTGCTCCCCTCGGTGCCGCGGGCGGAGTTGTTGGTGCAGGCCACGTAGATCCGCCCGCTGACCGGGCTGGGCTGCACGTCCTCGCAGCGGTCCATCTTGGTCGCGCCCGCTGCGTCCGCCGCCTGGCGGGTGTGCACGAGCACCTCGGCGACGCTCATCCCGGCGATCGTCGAGGCGCCGTTCAGCACCAGGGGCAGCCACTCGCCGATCCCGTCGAACCCGCCGTCCGAGGGGACCGCGCCGGTGCCGGTGATCTCGGCCACGGGGGAGTCGCCGGTGAAGCGCGCGACGTAGAGGTCGCCCTCCTCCAGCAGGGTCTTGTTGTGGGCGCGGTCGCCCTCGATGTAGCGCTTCGTGGAGACGAACTTGTAGAGGTAGTCGAAGCGCTCGTCGTCGCCCTGGTACGCGACCACCCGGCCGTCCGGCGCGATGACGACGTTCGCGCCCTCGTGCTTCAGCCGGCCGAGCGCCGTGTGCTTCTTCGGCGTGGAGTCGGGGTCGAAGGGGTCGAACTCCACGATCCAGCCGAAGCGGTTCGGCTCGTTCTCGTAGCCCGGGGTGCGGGCGTCGAAGCGGGGGTCGTCGAGCTCCCAGAGGCGCGAGGTCTCGGAGTCGGCGAGGCCGTAGCGCTTCTCGGCGTCGCTCGTGCCGACGGCGCGGAAGTAGCCGTTGAAGTTCTCCTCGCCCGAGAGGATCGTGCCCCACGGCGTCGTGCCGCCGGAGCAGTTGCCGAGCGTGCCGAGCACGGTGCGGCCCTCGGGGTCGGCGACCGTCTTCAGCAGGTCGGTGCCGGCGGCGGCGCCGGTCACCTCGTAGGGGGTGTCGATCAGGTAGCGGCGGTTGCGCTCGCCCCCGCGGACGTAGGCCCACGGGCGGTCGACCGCGGTGCGGACCAGCTCGACGACGCTGAGGCCGTGGGCGGCGCGGCCGACGGCGCGCACGCGCTCCGGCTCCGCCTCGAGCTGCGCGGCCGGGAACATGATGCTCTCGTTCGTGTACTCGTGGTTCACGACGAGCAGGGCGCGGAGGCGCTTCGAGCCCGGGATCTCGACGATGTCGGTGTAGTCGTTGTTGTAGCCGAACTGCGCGGCCTGGGCGGCCTCCGTCTGGTCGGCGATGTCGAAGGCGGGGCTGTCGGCGAAGAGCGGGTCGCCCCAGCGGATGATCGGCTGCCAGGCGAAGCCCTCGGGGACGGTGAACCGGTCGACGGTGTACGGCACCGGAGCGATCGGAGTGAAGGCGAGCGGCGAGCCGTCGGCCGCGGTCGCCACGGCCGCCTCGGCGGTGGGCGCTCCTCCGGCGGAGGCGACGGCGACGGTGACCGCGCCGGCCAGGCCGAGGCCGAGGGCGCTGCGGCGGGAGAGCTGCGACGAGACGATGTCGCGGAAGTAGCTGTTGTGCGAGGTGTTGCAGGTCGCGGTGGAGCAGGCGTTGGCGCACTTCAGCGCGCAGGTGACGGGGCTGCGCTTGCCGCGCACGTGGCCGGCCATCGGGAGGAGGAGCGGGCGGCGGGCGGTGTCTGACATGGAGGTCCTTCGATCACGAGCAGGAGATGCGATCGAGGCAAGCAGGGGGAGGGGGCGCCGATGCCGCCGGGCGGAGGCTCCTCCCTGAACGGAATATGAACGTTCTCACAAGAAGGCGAGCCTCACCTTCCCTCCCGGCGGCCCTCCGAGCGGGCCTCCAGGACCGCACCGACGTTCCCCGCGATCCACTCGACGACCGGCAGCAGCCGCTCCGCCAGCTCCGCCCCCAACGGCGTCAGCCGGTACTCGACGTGCGGCGGGACGACCGGCCGCGCCTCGCGGTGCACGAAGCCGTCCTCCTCCAGGGTCCGCAGCGTCTGGGCGAGCATCTTCTCGCTGATCCCGCCGATCCGGCGCCGCAGTCCGCCCCAGCGCAGCGTGCCCGGCGCGAGCGCCGCGAGCACCAGGACGCCCCACTTGCTGGTCACGTGCCCGAAGATCTCGCGGCTCGGGCAGTCAGCGGAGTAGACGTCCCCGACGAGCAGGGGGGAGTCGGCGATGGTCATGGGGGCTCCTCGGGATCAGGGGTGGTGACAGTACTAACAAAATAGTGGGTACTGCATTCCGGGAAGCAGGAGGAGGATGCGCCGGTTGCACCCTCCTGGCGGCGGACCCCGCCCGCCCCACCCGTCAGGAAGGACCCCTCATGACCCTCGTCGTCACCGGAGCCACCGGCCACCTCGGCCGTCTCGCCGTCGAGCACCTGCTCGCCCGCGGCACCGCCGCCTCCGACATCGTCGCCACCGGCCGCGACGCCGCGAAGCTCGAGGCGCTCGCCGCCGACCTCGGCGTCCGCACCGCCGTCGCCGACTTCGACGACCCCGCCTCGCTCGACGCCGCCTTCTCCGGCGCCGAGGCCGTCCTCCTCGTCTCGGGCTCCGAGGTCGGCAGGCGCGTGGCGCAGCACACCGCCGCGATCGAGGCCGCCGTCCGCGCCGGCGCGCGCCTGGTCTACACGAGCGCCCTGAAGGCGACCACGAGCCCGCTCATCCTCGCCCCCGATCACAAGGCCACGGAGGAGGCGATCGCCGCCAGCGGCGTCCCCGCCGTGATCCTCCGCAACGGCTGGTACAACGAGAACTACGAGCAGACCGTCGCCGAGCTCGCCGCCACCGGCAGCACCCTCTCGAGCGCCGGCGAGGGCCGCGTCGCCAGCGCCGCGCGCACCGACTACGCCGAGGCCGCCGCGGTCGCCCTGACCGACCCGTCCCTCGTCGGCACCGTGCACGAGCTCTCCGGCGACACCGCCTGGAGCTTCGACGAGCTGGCCGCGATCGTGGCCGAGGTCGCCGGACGCGACGCCGCGATCAGCCACGTCTCCTCCGACGAGCACGCCCGCGTCCTCACCGGCGCCGGCGTCCCCGAGGGCGGAGTCGGCTTCGTCGTCGGCCTCGACGCGAACATCGCCGACGGCCTCCTCGGCGGGACCGACGGCTCGCTCTCCCGTCTGATCGGGCGGCCGACCACGACGATCCGCGCGTACATCGAGGAGCAGATCGGGCGCTGACGCTCCGGCGTCCCCGCCGGCCCCGTCCGGCTCGCGAGGAGCACCCCGCTCCCGCGAGCCGGACGCGGGCGCGCCCGCCCGGCCTCCCGGCGCCTGGCGCGCCCGGCCCGCCGCCCCTCGCGCCACCGTGTCGGCGCCCCGACGTAGGCTGTCCGCCATGACCTCGACGACGCCTCGCTCCGGTATCGACCGCTCCGAACTCGACCCCGCGACGCGCCCGCAGGACGACCTCTACCGGCACGTCAACGGGCTCTGGATCGACCGCACCGAGATCCCCTCCGACAAGGCGCGCTACGGCTCCTTCCACGTCCTCCAGGAGGAGGCGGAGAAGGCCGTGCGCGACATCATCGTCGAGGCGCAGACCGCGGAGCACGGCACCGAGGAGCGCCTGTTCGGCGATCTCTACGCCTCCTTCATGGACGAGGAGCGGGCCGAGGAGCTCGGCGCCGCCCCGATCGCCGACGACCTCGCCGCCGTGCAGCGGGTCGACTCGATCCCCGGCCTGCTCCGCGCGGTCGGCGCCTTCGAGCGCACCGGCGTCCCCGGCCTCTTCGGCCTCTTCGTCGACAACGACCCGGGCAGCCCCGAGCGCTACCTCGTCTTCGTCAACCAGGGCGGCCTCGGCCTGCCGGACGAGAGCTACTACCGCGAGGAGGAGTTCGCCTCCGTCCGCGAGGCCTACACGCCGTTCGTCGCGCGGATGCTGGCGCTGGCCGGCATCGACGCCGCCGAGGCCCGCGCCGAGCGCATCGTCGCCCTCGAGACCGATCTGGCCGCCGCGCACTGGGACAAGGTCCGCAGCCGCGACAGCCAGGCGACCTACAACCTCCGCTCCTGGTCCGAGGTCGAGGAGCTCGCCGCGGGCGTCGACCTCGGCGTCTGGCTCACCGCGATGGGCGCTCCGGAGGGAGCGCTCGCCGAGGTCGTCGTCCGCCAGCCGAGCTTCCTCCAGGGCCTCGCGGGCCTGCTCACCGAGGACCGGCTCCCGGCCTGGCGCGACTGGCTGTCCTGGCAGGTGATCCGCGGAGCCGCGGCCTACCTGTCCAGCGGCTTCGTCGACGCCAACTTCGACTTCTACGGCCGCACCCTCACCGGCACCCCGCAGAAGCGGGAGCGCTGGAAGCGCGCCGTCTCGCTCGTCGAGGGCTCGCTCGGTGAGGCGGTCGGCCGCACCTACGTCGCCCGCCACTTCCCCGAGACGGCGAAGGCCGCGATGGACGTGCTGGTCGCCAACCTCATCGAGGCGTACCGCCGCTCCATCGTCGACCTGGAGTGGATGAGCCCCGCCACCCGCGAGCGCGCGCTCGAGAAGCTCGCGAAGTTCACGCCCAAGATCGGCTACCCGGTGCGCTGGCGCGACTACTCCGCCCTCTCGATCGACCCGGCCGACCTGCTCGGCAACGCGCGCCGCGTCGCCGAGTTCGAGTTCGCCCGCGAGCTCGGCAAGATCGGCCGCCCGCTCGACCGCGACGAGTGGTTCATGACCCCGCAGACGATCAACGCGTACTACAACCCCGGCTTCAACGAGATCGTCTTCCCGGCCGCGATCCTCCAGTTCCCCTTCTTCGACGAGGACCGCGACCCCGCCGCCAACTACGGAGCCATCGGCGCCGTCATCGGCCACGAGATCGGCCACGGCTTCGACGACCAGGGCTCGCGCTTCGACGGCGACGGCCGCCTCACCGACTGGTGGACCGAGGAGGACCGGGCCGCGTTCGAGGAGCGGACGAAGGCGCTCATCGCGCAGTACGACGCGCTCGCTCCCGCGACCACGCCCGGGCACCACGTGAACGGCGCCCTGACCATCGGCGAGAACATCGGCGATCTCGGCGGCCTCGGCATCGCGTGGAAGGCGTATGTGCTCTCGCTGGGCGGCGAGGAGCCGCCCGTCGTCGACGGCCTGACCGGCGCCGAGCGCTTCTTCCTCTCCTGGGCGCAGGCCTGGCAGCAGAAGTCGCGCGATGAGGAGACGATCCGCCTCCTCGCCATCGATCCGCACGCTCCGGCCGAGTTCCGGTGCAACCAGATCGTCCGGAACATCGACGAGTTCTACGCTACTTTTGACGTCTCCGAAGGCGACGCCCTCTGGCTCTCCCCGAGCGAGCGCGTCACCATCTGGTAGTCGCCGCCGACCACCTCCGCACCACGGACGAGGAGCCCCGGGCATCGAGAGCCGACCGATGCCGCGGGGTCGTCCGCCGATCGCGCGTCCTGCCGGCGCGTGAGGACCCAGGTCCCCCCTCCGCACGACCGCACTCCCGACCCGTAGAGGGGCCGTACCCGTGGTGATCCCCACCAGCGAGACCCGCCGTGAGAGCCGACGCAACCGCCGGGGGCGCCACAAGGGCGGCGGCGACCGCGAGAACTTCCAGCGCGGGTTCGACGCCCTCGGGCGTCTCGCGATCGACGGGGTCGTCGTCTCGGCTCGCGCCGTCGACCTGGCGACCGGCCGCACGCTCTTCGCGGTCGACGACTCCGTCTCGATGCCCACCGCCTCCCTCGGTACTGTCGTGCTGCTGATCGAGGTCGCCGCCCGGCTGGCGAACGAGCCGCAGGAGAACCTGCGCCTGGTCGACCGGACCGCGGCGGACGCGGTCTCCGGTTCCGGGCTCTGGCAGCACCTCCAGGTGCCGTCGATGCCGATCGCCGACCTCGCCGCCCTCGTCGGGGCCTCGAGCGACAACCTCGCGACCAACGTCCTGCTGCGCCGCGTCGGCCTCGACGCCGTGCGCGAGCGGGCCGAAGCGCTCGGCCTCTCCCGTACCGCCCTGCTCGACGTCGTGCGCGACGAGCGCGGCCCGGACGACGCGCCGCAGCTCTCGATCGGCTCCGCCCGCGAGCTGACCTGGCTGCTCGCCACCCTCGCGAACGGCGAGATCGTCGACGCCGCCGTGAGCTCGCGGGTGATCGGCTGGCTCTCGCTCGGCACCGACCTCTCGATGGTCGCCGCCTCGTTCGGGCTCGACCCGCTCGCGCACCGCCACCCCGACCACGGGGTCCTGCTCGTCAACGCGACCGGCACCGACGTCGGCGTCCGCGCCGAGGCGGGCGTCCTCCGCGGCCCGCGCGCCGGAGTCGCCTACGCCGTCGCCACCCAGTTCGACGACACGACCCTGCACTACCGCCTCGCAGTGCTGGAGGGCATGCGCACCCTCGGAGCCGACCTGCTCGAGTACGTGCACTGACGGCTGCCGAGTCGGATGCTCCTCCGGGGCAGGCCGACCAGGCGGGGCCCCTCGTGCGCCTCGTCAAGTCCGTGACCGCCCGCGGGGGCGCGACCTAGGCTGCCCGCAGCGGCGCCGCCTCCCGGCGCACCGCGGAGAGGGAACCATGAGCAGCTTCGGCTTCGACGCCCCCGAGGACGTCACCGACACCACCCGCCCCGACGGCGACTCCCTGCCGGTCCCGCCGGAGGACCCGGCCGAGATCGACGACCCCGAGGCGATCGACGAGGCGCTCGACCAGGGCGCCGACGCCCGCCTCGACGACGACCAGGACCCGCCGGAGCACCCCTTCATCCCGTCGCCCAGCTGATCGGCGGGCCGGGCGCCCGAGCGGCGCCCGGCTTCCTCCGAACAGGCTGCTCCTCCGAGCGGACTACTCCTTCGAGCCCGGCTTCAGGCGTTGCGCGAGGCGCTTGATCGGGTGGGCGGGCTCGCGCTCCGCCGGGTCCTCGACCTCGAGGCCGTAGAACGTGCCGATGTCGCCGACGAACGCCTTGCGGCGGGCCCTGTCGTAGGCGCGGATCTCGCGGCGGAAGGCGATCACCGTCGCGACGCACATCAGGATCATCACGACGCTGAAGGGCAGGGCCGAGAGGATCGCCGCGGTCTGCAGGGCGTCGAGGCCGCCGGCGATCAGGAGCGACAGCGCGAGCAGCGCGGTGGCGACGGCGAAGAACACGCGGATGCGGTTGCGCGGCTCCGGCTCGCCGCCGGTCGCGATCATCGACATCACGAGCGCGCCGGAGTCGGCGGAGGTGACGAAGAAGACGCCGATCAGGAGGATGGCGCCGATCGTCAGCACCGATCCGGCGGGCAGTCCCTGCAGCATCGAGAAGAGCGCCAGGTTGGTGTCCACCGAGCCGTCGGCGCCGACGAGGCCGCCGTCGCCGTAGAGCTCGCGGTAGATGGCGGTGCCGCCGAGGACGCTGAACCAGAGGAAGGTCATGATCGTCGGCACGAGCAGCACGCCGCCGACGAACTCGCGGACCGTCCGGCCCTTGGAGACGCGCGCGATGAAGATGCCGACGAACGGCGCCCACGACATCCACCAGCCCCAGTAGAACGTGGTCCACGAGGCCTGCCACTGCTCACCCTCGCGGCCGGCGTAGGCGCTGACCGTGAAGGTCAGGCCGATGAAGTTCTGGAGGTAGTTGCCGAGCGACTGCACGAACTCGCGCAGGAGGAACTGGGTCGGGCCGGCGACGAGCACGAAGACGAGGAGCGCCGCCGCGAGCAGCAGGTTGCCGGTCGAGAGCCACTTCATGCCCTTGCCGACACCCGAGATCAGCGAGAGGACGGTCAGGCCCGTGACCACGGCGATGACCACGATCTGCACGGTGAGCGACGACTCCACGATGCCGCTCGCCTCCAGGCCCGCGGAGATCTGGGTGACGCCCAGGCCGAGCGAGGTGGCGACTCCGAACATGGTGCCCACCAGGGCGACCACGTCGATCGCGTTGCCCCAGCCTCCGCGGACCCGGCGGCCCAGCAGCGGCTCCAGCGCCCAGCGGATCGACACCGGCCGCTTGCGGCGGTGGATCGCGTAGGCGAGGGCGAGGCCGACCACCACGTAGATGGACCAGGCGTGGACGCCCCAGTGCAGGTAGGTCTGCGAGATGGCGCTCTGCGCGAGCTCCGTCTCGGTGCCGGTGACGCCCGGGCGCGGAGTGGCGAAGTGGGTGAGCGGCTCCGCGACTCCGTAGAAGACGAGGCCGATGCCCATGCCGGCGGCGAAGAGGAGCGAGATCCAGGCGAGCATCGAGAACTCGGGCTCGTCGTCGTCGGCGCCGAGCTTGATGTCGCCGAAGCGGCTGACGCCCATCCAGATGGCGAAGGCCACGAAGACCGCGGCGATCAGCACGTAGTACCAGCTGAACGTGTTGACGACGGTGGTCTGCAGCGTCGAGAACACGGAGGTCGCGGCGTCGGGCGCGAGGATCGCGAAGGCCGCGATCGACAGCGTGAGGACGGCGGCGGGCCAGAAGACCCACCGCGCGAGGCGGTGCGGAGGGGCGGTCGTGCCCGCGGTGGCGGGGGCGGTGTCCGGGGAGGACGGGTGCTCGGACATGGGGTCCTCTCGTCGGCGGCAACCGTCCACGGTACACGGGGGCCCGTCGGCGGCCCCGGCCGGGGGAGCCGGGCTGGCACGATCCGGCCCTGGTGCGGGAGGCTGGACCCGTGCAGTTCAGAGTCTTCACCGAACCCCAGCAGGGCGCGAGCTACGAGGATCTCCTCGCCGTCGCGCAGGCCGCCGAGAGCCTCGGCTACGACGGCTTCTTCCGCTCCGACCACTACCTCCGGATGGGAGACGGCGACCCCGGAGTCGGCCCCTCCGACGCGTGGACGACGCTCGCCGGCCTCGCCCGCGAGACCGAGCGGATCGCGCTCGGCACCCTCGTCTCCTCCGTCACCTACCGGCCGCCGGGGATCCTCGCGATCCAGGTCGCCCAGGTCGACGCGATGTCCGGGGGCCGCGCCGAGCTCGGCCTCGGCACCGGCTGGTTCGAGCAGGAGCACGCCGCGTACGGCATCCCCTTCCCTCCGCGCCGCTTCGACCTGCTCGAGGAGCAGCTCGAGATCGTGACCGGCCTGTGGTCGACGCCGATCGGCGAGCGCTACTCCTTCACCGGCGAGCACTACACGCTGACCGACTCCCCGGCCCTGCCCAAGCCCGCGCGCCTGCCGCTGCCGGTGATCGTCGGCGGCGGCGGCCCCAAGCGGACCCCGGCGCTCGCGGCACGGTTCGCGAGCGAGTTCAACCTGCCCTTCCCCGAGTTCGACGCGATCCCGGGCGCCTTCGAGCGCGTCGACGAGGCGTGCCGCGCGATCGGGCGCGAGCCCTCGTCGCTCGTGCACTCGGTCGCGCTGATCGCGGTCGGCGGAGGCGACGAGGCGGAGTTCACGCGTCGTGCAGCGGCGATCGGCCGCGAGCCGGCCGAGCTGCGCGAGCACGGAGTGGCCGGCGGCGTCGACGAGGCGGTCGACCGCCTCGAGGCCCTCCGCGAGGCCGGCTGCGAGCGCGTCTACCTGCAGTTCATGGACCTGCAGGACCTCGACCACCTCGACTTCTTCGCCCGGGAGGTCCTGCCGCGCCTGTCGGCCTAGGGCGGGCGCCGCTGCCAGGTCGGCCGCTGCTGCCGGCGTGGCCGCTGCTGCCGCCGGCTCCGCGCCGACTGTTCAGGAGTTGTCGCACTCGCGCTCGACTGCGACAACTCCTGGCCTCTCGCGATCTCCGCCCACGCGCGGCTCCGCGCCGACCGTCCAGGAGTTGTCGCACTGGACGCCGAGTGCGACGACTCCTGGCTTCTCGTGGTCCCCGTCCACGCGACTCCGCGCTCGACGGTCGCCGGCTCCGGCCCGCGCGCTCGGGCGCCCGCCCGCGCCGCCGCCTACGCTGGAGGGATGGCGGACACGATCGAGCGCGCGGACGAGCGCCTGGCGACCCGCTCGGCGGCCGAGGTCCCGTGGATCGTGCTGGTCTGGGACGACCCGGTCAACCTGATGTCGTACGTCTCGTACGTCTTCCGCAGCTACTTCGGCTTCGGCCGGGCCGAGGCGGAGCGGCTGATGCTGCAGGTGCACACCGAGGGGCGCGCGGTCGTCGCGACCGGCAACCGCGAGGAGATGGAGCGGCACGTGGAGGCGATGCACGGCTACGGCCTGTGGGCGACGCTGCAGAAGGCCGACGCATGAGCGTCCCGCTGAGCCCCGCCGCAGCGGGGACGAGAGAGCACCCCGACCGCGGCACCCGGGGGCCCCGCTGATGCGCGCGTTCCGCCGTGACTCCTCCGGAGCGGCCGTCGCCCGCTTCGACCGCGAGGAGGCCGGGATCCTCCGTCATCTGGCCGGCGAGATGCTCGAGCTGCTCGACCGCGGGGCGTCCTCGGACCAGGCCCGCTCCGATCCGGCGCTCGCCCGCCTCCTGCCCGACGCCTACCGGGACGACGCCGAGGCGGCCGACGAGTTCCGCCGCTTCACCGCTCCGGACCTCGCCGCCCGCAAGATGGACGACGCCCGCGCCGTCACGGCGGCCCTCGACGCCGGCGACGGGACGAGCCACGGCCGGATCTTCGAGGGGCTGGGCGAGGTCGCGGTGCGTCTCGAGGAGCCGCAGGCGATCGCCTGGCTCCGCGCACTCACCGACATGCGGCTCGCTCTGGCCGTGCGGCTCGGCATCGACGACACCGACGACGTCGTCCCGGAGGAGGGCGGCGCGGCCGCGATCCGCAGCGTCTACGACTGGCTCGGCGGCGTCCAGGACGGACTCGTCCGCGCCGTCGACGTGTGATCCGCTCGTCCTTCCAGCGATTCCACAGCTGTGGACAACCCTGTGGAAAGGTGTGGAGAACCGGCTCCGGGAGCACCTCGGAACGGCGGAGCGCCGGGCGCGGGGGTGTGGAAACGCGTAGCGTCCACCCTGTGAACACTCCGAGCACCGCCGACGTCCAGCGCACCGCCGACGACATCCAGGACTCGCGGGCGGTGCGGACCCTCGCCCGCGGCGGCTTCGCGGCGAACGGCCTCGTCCACCTCCTGATCGGAGTGATCGCGCTCGGCGTGGCCCGCGGCGGCGGAGGCGACGCCGACCAGAGCGGTGCCCTCGGCGCCCTCGCGGCGCAGCCCGGCGGTCTGGTGATCCTCTGGATCTGCACGGTCGGCCTCTTCGGCCTGGCGCTCTGGGGGCTGCTCGAGGCGTTCCTCGTCCGCCCGCGCGAGAGCGCCCTGAAGACCTGGGGCAGCCGGCTGAAGGAGGCGGGCAAGGCCGTCGTCTACGGCGCCCTCGGCGTGACGGCGCTGAAGTTCGCGACGGGCGGCGGGTCGAGCTCGTCCGAGTCGTCCGAGAGCGCGAGCGCCCAGGTCCTCGCGGCGCCGGGCGGAGTGGTGCTGCTCGTGATCGCGGGACTTGCCGTCCTCGCGGTCGGCGGCGTCTTCGTGTACCGCGGAGCGAGCCGGAAGTTCCTCGAGAACGTCGCGGAGCCGGGCGGCACGGCGGGCACCGTCGTCACCGTGCTCGGCGTCGCCGGCTACGTCGCCAAGGGCGTGGTCCTCGGCGCGCTCGGCGTGCTGCTGATCGTCGCCGCCGTCACCCACGATCCGGAGCAGGCGGGCGGGCTCGACGAGGCGCTGAAGTCGCTCGTGGAGCTGCCGGCGGGCGTGTTCCTCCTCGGCTTCGTCGCGGTCGGCCTCATCGCCTACGGGCTCTTCTGCTTCGCCCGCGCGCGCTGGCCGCGCCTCTGATGTCGGAGAGCGGATCCGCTCCATACCTGTCACCCCCCCTTCCGCGCAACTGGTCCCGCCGTCCCGGAGTCGGTGACACGCTGAGGCCTGTGAGTGCTGGAGGCGAGGACGCGACCGGAGGACGGGTGCGTCCGCCGCTGACGCAGGACGCCGCTCGTCTGCTGGCCCGCTCCGCCACAGGGGACGCCTCCGCTCTGGGAGAGCTCGTCGACCGCTTCGGCGGCCTCGTCTCGGCGTGCGTCGGCACGGTCCAGGCCGACCCGGCCGGCCGCGACCGCCTCTGCACCGACGTCTTCACCGCCGTCTGGCGCCGCTCCCGCGAGGGCGCCCGTTCGACGGAGCCCGTGCTCTGGGTGCTCGAGGTGCTCTGCGAGACCCTCGGCTCCGCGCAGGAGCTCGCCCGGCGTCCGCTCGGCAGCGGCCTGCTCGCCCTCGACTGCCCCGACCGCGAGCTCCTGCTGCTGGCTGCGGCCGGCGGCTTCTCGCAGGCCGAGATCTCGGCGCTGACCGGGATCGACGAGTTCCGGCTGCGCTCGATCCTGCGGACCGCGCTCGAGGCGCTCCAGGGCCGCGACAGCGATCTTCTGACGGCCTGACCGCCGGAGCCGTCGCGGGAGTAAAGTTGAGTCCGTCGAACTCAACTTTCGAGCCACGGAGGAGACCACCATCATGCAGGCCGGTCGGATGCCCCAGCAGGACGAGAAGTCCGCTCTCGAGCAGTACGGCGTCAACCTGACCGCCATCGCGGCGAGCGGCAAGCTCGACCCGGTGATCGGGAGGGACGCCGAGATCCGGCGCGTCAGCCAGGTGCTCACGCGCCGCACCAAGAACAACCCCGTCCTCATCGGAGAGCCCGGCGTCGGCAAGACCGCCGTCGTCGAGGGGCTCGCCCAGCGGATCGTCGCGGGCGACGTCGCCGAGAGCCTCAAGGGCAAGCAGCTCGTCAGCCTCGACCTCTCGGCCCTGATCGCCGGAGCGAAGTACCGCGGCGAGTTCGAGGAGCGGCTGAAGGCCGTGCTCCAGGAGATCGAGGAGTCCGACGGCCGGATCATCACCTTCATCGACGAGCTGCACACGCTGATGGGCGCGGGCGGCGGGGAGGGGTCGGTGGCGGCCGCGAACATGCTCAAGCCCATGCTGGCCCGCGGCGAGCTGCGGATGATCGGCGCGACGACGCTCGACGAGTACCGCCAGTACATCGAGAAGGACGCCGCTCTCGAGCGCCGCTTCCAGCAGGTCTTCGTCGGCGAGCCGACCGTCGAGGACACCGTGGCGATCCTCCGCGGGCTGAAGGAGCGCTACGAGGCGCACCACAAGGTGGCGATCGCCGACTCCGCCCTGGTCGCCGCCGCATCGCTCTCGAACCGCTACATCACCTCCCGTCAGCTGCCGGACAAGGCGATCGACCTGATCGACGAGGCCGCGTCACGGCTGCGCATGGAGATCGACTCCGCCCCGGTCGAGATCGACGAGCTGCGACGCTCGGTCGACCGGCTGAGGCTCGAGGAGCTGGCGCTGAAGAAGGAGAAGGACGAGGCCTCGAAGGCGCGTCTGGAGAAGCTGCGCGAGGACCTGGCCCGCCGCGGCACCCAGCTCGAGGAGCTGCAGGAGCGCTGGGAGCGCGAGCGCGCCTCCCTCAACCGCGTCGGCGAGCTCAAGAACCGCCTCGACGCCCTGCGGATCGCCGCCGAGCGGGCGCAGCGCGAGGGGAAGCTCGAGCGCGCGTCGAAGCTGCTCTACGGCGACATCCCCGTGATCGAGCGCGAGCTCGCGGCCGCCGAGGCGGAGGAGGAGCCGGCCGAGGGCCGCATGGTCAACGAGCAGGTGACGGCCGACGACATCGCCGCGGTGATCGCCGCCTGGACCGGCATCCCCGTCGGGCGCCTCCTGCAGGGCGAGACCGAGAAGCTGCTGCACCTCGAGACCGAGCTGCACCGCCGGCTGATCGGCCAGGACGAGGCGGTGTCGGCCGTCGCGGACGCGGTGCGCCGCACCCGCGCGGGCATCTCCGACCCCGACCGGCCGACCGGCTCCTTCCTCTTCCTCGGGCCGACCGGCGTCGGCAAGACCGAGCTGGCGAAGGCGCTCGCCGACCACCTCTTCGACGACGAGAAGGCGATGGTCCGCATCGACATGTCGGAGTACGGCGAGAAGTTCGCCGTCTCGCGGCTGGTCGGCGCCCCTCCCGGCTACATCGGCTACGAGCAGGGCGGCCAGCTCACGGAGGCGGTCCGCCGCCGCCCGTACTCGGTGGTGCTCCTCGACGAGATCGAGAAGGCGCACCCCGAGGTGTTCGACGTCCTGCTGCAGGTGCTCGACGACGGCCGCCTCACCGACGGCCAGGGGCGGACGGTCGACTTCCGCAACACGATCCTCATCCTCACCTCCAATCTGGGGTCGCAGTTCCTCGTGGACCCGGCGCTGTCGCGGCCGCAGAAGGAGGAGGCGGTCCAGCAGATGGTGCGCCAGGCCTTCAAGCCCGAGT
Organism: Rathayibacter sp. AY1B5; assembly: GCF_002932795.1. NCBI lineage: Bacteria > Bacillati > Actinomycetota > Actinomycetes > Micrococcales > Microbacteriaceae > Rathayibacter > Rathayibacter sp. AY1B5. The sequence continues at coordinate 9,412 of NZ_PSWM01000008.1, read as the reverse complement.
TCGTGAACCGGCTCGACGACATCGTGATCTTCGACGCGCTCGACCGCACGGAGCTCGGCGAGATCGTGTCGCTGTACGTCGACCGGCTGTCGAGGAGGCTCTCGGAGCGACGGCTCGACCTGGCAGTGACGCCCGCGGCCCGCGGATGGCTGGCCGAGCGCGGCTACGACCCGCAGTACGGGGCGCGGCCGCTGCGCCGGCTGATGCAGCGGGCGATCGACGACCAGCTGGCGACGGCGCTGCTCGGCGGCGCGGTGCGCGACGGGGACGTGGTGCTGGTGGACGTGGCGCCGGACGGCGAGAGTCTGTCGGTGACGGCGGGGATGCCCGCGTCGGGCTGACCGGGGCGCCCGGCGCCTGACTTCTGCGCTCTCGCGGGGGCGACCGCGGGGGCGGCGACGGGACGTCCCTCCACAGGGCACACGAGTGCGGCGGTCGTCCACAGTCGCGGGATCCACGGTCCGCGCGTCCAGCGGGCTCCGTAGCGTCGGCGGCATGTCCTTCGAAACGCCCGGCCCCCGGATGGCCGACCTCCCTCCCGAGGAGCGGCCGAGGGAGCGCCTCCGCGCCTACGGACCGGAGGCGCTCACCGACGCCGAGACCCTCGCCGTGCTCATCGGGGCCGGCGTCCGCGGCGCGAACGCGACCGTCGTCGCGCAGCGCCTCCTCGCGCGCTTCGGGGGCATCGACGCCGTCGCCCGGGCCGGGGTGGCCGATCTGATGCGGCACCGCGGAGTCGGCGAGGTCGCCGCCTGCCGCCTGGTCGCCTCCTTCGAGCTGCGGCGGAGGATGAACCGCGCCGCGCGCGCCGCCCGCGTGACCGACGCCGCCGGCCTGGCCGGGCTCGTCGCTCCGCTGCTGGCCGCCCGGCCGCTCGAGACCGTGCTGGCGGTGGCGCTCGCCGAGTCCGGAGCCGTCCGCGACGTCCTGACGCTGGCCGACGGAGCTCCGGCGCACGCCGAGATCCCCGTCGCCGCCGTGCTCGCCGAGGTGCTCGCGAGGGGCGCTGCGGGAATCGGCCTGGCGCACAGCCACGCGGGCGAGGCCGCGGTGCTCCCCTCCGACCGAGCGGCGACGCGGGCGATCGCCGACGGGGCCGAGGCGTGCGGCCTGCGGTTCCTCGCGCACGTCGTGATCGGACGCGACGGGTGGGCGGAGGCGCTGCCGTGACGCGGCGCAGGGCCGCTCCGGGGCCGCTCCGGTCCGACACGACGCCTCCCGGCCGGCCGCCGGACCGCCCCCGGTGGCGCCCGGGGCCCGCGCGTGGAGTGTCGGCGCGCGTTCGTGCAAGCCCCCGCCTCTCCGGCGCCCGAGGCCGGTCGCGGGCGTACCGTGGACGCCGACCCCACCCCCCTCCCGACCAGGAGCACCCATGCGAGCAACACTCATCCACGGCGAGCGCGACATCCGACTCGAGGAGGTCCCCGACCCGCAGCTCTCGACGGGGCGCGACGCGATCGTCCGCGTCACCGCCGCCTGCGTCTGCGGCTCCGACCTGTGGCCCTACCGCGGCGTCACTCCGACCGAGGAGGCGCACCGCATCGGCCACGAGTTCGTCGGCGTCGTCGAGCAGATCGGCGACGACGTGCACGACGTCGCGGTCGGCGACTTCGTGATCGCGCCGTTCTACGTCTGCGACGGCACCTGCGCGAACTGCGCCAACGGCGTCTCCACCTCGTGCCTCACCGGCGGCTGGTGGGGCGCCGAGGTCCGCGAGGAGGGCTTCGCGGACGGCGCCCAGGGCGAGAAGGTGCGCGTCCCCCTCGCCGACGGCACGCTCTTCCGCGTGGGCATCGACCCGGACCCGGCGCTCATCCCCAGCCTGCTCACCCTCGCCGACGTGATGGGGACCGGCCACCACGCCGCGGTCTCGGCCGGCGTCACCGCGGGCTCGACCGTCGCGGTCGTCGGCGACGGCGCGGTCGGCCTCTGCGCCGTCCTGGCGGCCAAGCGCCTCGGCGCGACCACGATCATCGCGATGTCGCGGCACGAGTCGCGGCAGAACCTCGCCCGCCGCTTCGGCGCGACCCACATCGTCGAGACCCGCGGAGACGAGGGCGTCGCGCGCGTCCGCGAGCTGACCGGCGGGATCGGCGCCGACTGCGTGCTCGAGTGCGTCGGCACGAAGGAGTCGATGCAGCAGGCCCTCGACTCCGCCCGCCCCGGCGGCATGGTCGGCTACGTCGGCGTCCCCAACGGAGGCCCCGAGCTGCCCGTCCGCCAGATGTTCGGCTCGAACGTGGGCGTGAACGGCGGAGTCGCGCCGGTCCGCGGCTACATGGCCGAGCTGCTCCCCGACGTGCTCAGCGGTGCGATCGAGCCCGGTCTGGTCTTCGACCTCGAGCTGCCCCTCGAGGAGATCGCCGAGGCGTACGCCGCCATGGACGAGCGCCGCGCGATCAAGACCCTCGTGCGTCCGTAGTCCCGCCGAGGGGCGCCGGCACGGCCGCGAGGAGTAGCCTCCCGCGCATGACCGCGTCAGCCCGCACCGCCGCGACGGCGCCCCTCTTCCACCCCGATCTCGCGCTCGGCCGCTTCCTCCCGCCGATCGTCCTCGGCCCGCGACTGCTGCGCCTCGCCACGCGACGCGCGGCCGAGGGAGGCGAGGCCCCGCCCGACATGGTGGTCGACGACCTGGAGATCCCCGTCGCCGGAGCCCCTCCCGTCCGGGCCCGCAGCTACCGGCCGCGCATCCTCCGCGGCACCGCTCCCGCGCTCCTCTGGGTGCACGGCGGCGGCATGGTGCTCGGGAGCCACCTCCAGGACGAGGCGTCCTGCATCGACTTCGCCCGCACCCTGGGCATCACGGTCGTCTCCGTCGACTACCGCCTCGCGCCCGCGCATCCCGCCCCGGCGGCCGTCGAGGACGTGCTGGCCGTGTTCGACCGGCTCGTCGAGCACGCGGAGGAGCGCGGCGTCGATCCGGCGCGCATCGCCGTCGGAGGCGCGAGCGCGGGCGGCGGGATCGCCGCGGGTGCGACCCTCCTCGCCCACGACCGCGGAGGAGTGCAGCCCGCGTTCCAGCTGCTCGTCTACCCGATGCTCGACGACCGCACCGTCACCCGGCCGGGTCCTCCTCCGCGCGGTGTCCGCGTCTGGACCCCGGGCAGCAACCGCTTCGGCTGGACCGCCTACCTCGGCGGTGAGCCCGGCGCTCCCGGCGTCCCGGCGTACGCCGCCCCCGCCCGCCGCGACGACCTCACGGGCCTCCCGCCGGCCTGGATCGGCGTCGGCAGCCTCGACCTCTTCCACGACGAGGACGTCCGCTACGCCGAGCGCCTGCGCGCGGCCGGAGTGCCGTGCGGGCTCGAGATCGTGGAGGGCGCCTTCCACGGCTTCGACGCCCTGTTCCGCCGCACCGGCGTGGCGAGGCGCTTCTGGGCGGCGCAGGCCGCGGCGCTCGCCGGGGCGCTCCTCGCCTGACCCCCGCCTCGACGCCCCGCCTCGACGCGCCGCGCCGATTCCGTCTCCGGCGCTCGGCACTGCGAGGCTGAGGGGCGGCGGCCGCCGCCGTCCGCGCGCCACCTGCGCCGCACGTGCGCCGGACCCGTCCCCGCCCCGCCGACCCGCCCGTCTCCAGGAGGACCCATGGACATCGACCGCCTCGCCACCCGCTACGAGATCGCCCTGCCCGCCTGGATCGGGGACGCCCTCCGCGACGTCCCCGAGGTCCTCCCGAGCCTCGAGGACCGGATGGCCCTCGTGCACGCGCTCGCCGACCGCAACTTCCGGGAGGGGAACGGCGGCCCGTTCGCGGCGATCGTCGTCGAGCGCGACTCCGGTCGTCTCGTCTCGGTCGGAGTGAACGTCGTCCTCGGCAGCGGAGTCTCGTCCGGCCACGCCGAGGTCACGGCGCTCGGGCTCGCGCAGACCGCGCTCGGCACCTGGGACCTCGGCGGCGAGGGCCTCCCCGCGCACGACCTGGTCGTCAACTGGCGCCCCTGCGTGCAGTGCTACGGAGCGACGATGTGGTCGGGAGTGCGCCGCCTGGTCGTCGCGGGCTCCGGCCCCGAGCTCGAGGAGATCAGCACCTTCGACGAGGGGCCGATGCGCGAGGACTGGGCCGCCCAGTTCGAGGCCCGCGGCATCGAGGTCGTCGACGGCGTGCTCCGCGACGAGGCCCTCGACGTGTTCCGCGCCTACCGCGCCTCCGTCGACTCCGGCGAGGTGCTCGTCTACAACGCCCGCGCCGATTCCTGACTCAGCGGGGCCCCGTGCGGTCCTGAGCCGCGGGACCGCTGGAGGCGGTCAGCGGCGGCTCAGCGCCACCAGTCGTCGAACATCGACAGCGGCACCTGGCGCTTGTGCTCGGTCGCGGCGTACCGCGCCTCGATCGCCTCGGCGACGGCCCGGTCGACCTCGCCGCCCTCGAGGTAGGTGTCGAGGTCGGCGTAGGTGAGGCCGAGGTTCGTCTCGTCGGTCTGGCCGGGGTTGTCGTCGAGCAGGTCCGCCGTCGGCGCCTTCTCGTAGAGCCGGGCGGGAGCGTCCAGGTGCTCGAGGAGCGAGCGGCCCTGCCGCTTGGTGAGACCGGTGAGCGGGAGGACGTCGGCGCCGCCGTCGCCGTACTTCGTGAAGAAGCCGGTGACCGCCTCGGCCGCGTGGTCGGTCCCGACGACGAGCATCCCGGCCTGGCCGGCGATCGCGTACTGCGCGATCATGCGCATCCGCGCCTTCACGTTGCCCTTGACGAAGTCGCTGATCGGCTCGTCGACCGCGTCGCCGAACGCCGCGGCCACGCCGTCGACGCCCTGGTGGATGTCGAAGACGACCTGGCGGTCCGGGCGGATGAACGTGAGGGCGAGCTGGGCGTCCTCCTCGTCGGCCTGCACCTTGTAGGGCAGGCGGACCGCGATGAAGGAGGCGTCGCCGCCGCTCGCGCGGACCTGCTCGACCGCGAGCTGGCAGAGGCGCCCGGCGAGGCTCGAGTCCTGGCCGCCGCTGATGCCGAGGACGAGGCCCTTCGCGCCGGTGCTGCGGAGGTAGTCGGCGAGGAAGCCGCTGCGCCGTTCGACCTCGGCGGCCGGATCGACGGCGGGGGAGACGTGGAGCTCGGAGATGATCTGCTGTTGGACGTCGCGCACGGCTCAACGCTACTCCGGATGCTCCCCGGCGGCCCCTCCTCGCCGCGGACGCGCAGGCTCCGGACGTCTCCCCGAAACAGGCGCCGCCCGCGCCCCGTCGCGTCCCGCGTCGCGCCCTGCGTCGACACACCGCCCCGCCTTCCGAGACGCCGCTGCCTCGTCCGCTCGGCGCGGCGCCTACCCGCGCTCGGCGACGATGCGGGCGATGCGCGCCGGGACGGTGTCGTCCTGGAGGCTCGTCACGTCTCCGAGCGGTCGGCCGTCGCGGATGTCGCCGAGCAGCCGCCGCATGATCTTGCCGGAGCGGGTCTTGGGCAGATCCGGCACCACGACCACGTCGCGCGGCTTGGCGATCGGCCCGATCGCGACCGCCACGTGGTCGCGCAGGACCGCCGAGAGCGTCGTGCCGAGCGCGGTCCAGTAGGCCGGGTCCTCCTCGGCGCGGTCGACGGCCTCGTCGGAGGGGATGACGAACGCCGCGATCGCCTGCCCGGTCGTCGCGTCGGCGACTCCGACGACTCCGGCCTCGCCGACGGCCGGATGGGCGACGAGGGCCGACTCGATCTCGATCGTGGACAGGCGGTGCCCGGAGACGTTGATGACGTCGTCGACGCGGCCGAGCACCCAGACGTCGCCGTCGGCGTCGTACTTCGCGCCGTCTCCGGAGAAGAACCACCCCTGGGACGCGTAGCGGGCCCAGTAGGAGTCGCGGTAGCGCTCCGGGTCTCCCCAGACGGTGCGGGCGAGCGCCGGCCCGGTCCGGTCGACCACGAGGTAGCCGCCGGAGCCGTTCGGCACGCGCTCGCCGTGCTCGTCCACCACGAGGACCCCGAGCCCGGGCAGGGCTCCGAGCGACGATCCCGGCTTGAGGGTCGAGACGCCCGGCAGCGGGCACATCACCGCGGCGCCGGTCTCGGACTGCCACCAGGTGTCGACGATCGGGCAGCGCCCACCGCCGATCGCCTCGTGGAACCAGACCCAGGCCTCGGGGTTGATGGACTCGCCGACCGTGCCGAGCAGGCGCAGGCTCGACAGGTCGTACTGCGCGGGCACGCCGTCGGGGAACCAGGTCATCAGCGTGCGGATCAGCGTCGGCGCCGTGTAGTAGACGGTCACCCCGTACCGCTCGATGATCTCGAAGTGCCGGGCCGTGTGCGGGGTGCTCGGGGTGCCCTCGTAGATCACCTGGGTGAGCCCGTTCGAGAGCGGTCCGTAGATCTCGTAGGTGTGCGCGGTGACCCAGGCGAGGTCGGCGGTGCACCAGTGCACGTCGTCCGGCTTCGCGTCGAACACCGCCCAGTGCGTCCACGAGGCCTGCGTGAGGTAGCCGCCGCTGGTGTGCACCAGCCCCTTCGGCTTCCCCGTCGTGCCGGAGGTGTAGATGATGAACAGCGGCGTCTCGGAGTCGAAGGCCTCGGCCTCGTGGACGTCGCTCTGCGCGTCGACCAGCTCGTGCCACCAGACGTCGCGGCCCGGGGTCCAGGGGACGTCGGTCTCACCGGTGCGGCGGACGACGAGGACGTGCTCGATCGAGGCGACGCCCTCGACCGCCCGGTCGGCGCCCGCCTTGACCGGCACCGCCGCTCCGCGCCGGAACTGCCCGTCCGTGGTGACCAGGAGCTTCGCACCGGTGTCCTCCACGCGGAACCGCACCGCCTCGGCCGAGAAGCCGCCGAAGACGAGCGAGTGGATCGCTCCGATCCGCGCGATCGCGAGCGTGATGACGATGGTCTCGGGGATCACCGGCAGGTAGACGACGACGCGGTCGCCCTTGCCGATCCCGAGCGCGGTCAGCGCGTTCGCAGCGCGGGAGACCTCGCGCTGGAGCTCGGCGTAGGTGATCGACCTCCGGTCGCCGCGCTCGCCCTCGAAGTGGAGGGCGGTCTTCCCGCCGCGTCCCGCGTCCACGTGGCGGTCGACGCAGTTGACGGCCACGTTCAGCCGTCCGCCCTCGAACCAGGTCGTGCGCGGCACCGAGAGCGAGCCGTCGGGCAGCGGAGCGGCCGGCTCCCAGCTGTGCGCGGTGTGCCACGGCTCCGCCCACTCGAGGCGGCGGGCCGCCTCCTCCCAGAACGCGACCGGATCGGCGGCGGCGCGCGAGTACTCCTCCGCGCCGGCGTTCGCCTGTGCGGCGAAGTCCGCGGGCGGCGGGAACCGGCGGTGCTCGTCGAGCAGGTTGGCGATCGTCCCGCTCACGCTCCGAGCTCCTTCCCCGGCGCTCACGCCCACTTCCTCACGGCGTAGCGCTGGAACACGCCGACGACGGCGTCGGTGAGCTTGCCGAGCACGGCCAGCAGGACGATCGCCAGGAACACCCGGTCGATCCGGCCGTTGTTCTGGCTGTCGATGAGGCGGAAGCCCAGGCCCATCGAGGAGGCGATGAGCTCGGAGGCGACCAGGAACAGCCACGACTGAGCGAGCGCGAGGCGCAGCCCGGAGATCACGGAGGGGATCACCGCGGGCAGCTGCACCGTCGTGAAGAGCCGGACGCCCGAGAGCCCGAAGGCGCGGCCCGCCTCGACGAGGTGCCGGTCGACGTGGCCCAGCGCGGTGGCCACCGTGGTGAAGACGGGGAAGAACGCGCCGATCGTGATCAGGGTGATCTTCGACTCCTCGCCGATGCCCATCCAGAGCAGCAGCAGCGGGACCCAGGCCAGCGACGGGACCGCGCGGATCGCGCCGAGGGTCGGCCCGAGGACGACCTCCCAGACACGGGAGAGCCCGAAGAGCGCGCCGACCACGAGCCCGAGCGCCGACCCGAGCGCGAACCCGATGAGCACGCGCTGCGTCGAGATGGCGACGTCCTGGCCGAGGTCGCCGCGCTGGGCGAGGTCGACGCCGGCCGCCCAGACCATCGCGGGCGAGGGGAAGACAGCGACCGAGACCATCCCGGTCGTCGTCGCGATCTGCCAGGCGGCGAGCAGCAGCACGGGCAGGACGGCGCCTCCCGCGACGACGAACCACCGCCGCGACGTGAGCGGGCGGGAGCGGTCCTCGCGGAGCCGGCGCTGGGAGGCCGCGACCGACGGGCCCGCCGTCACGAGTCCGGGCGCACCCGGCATCAGCGCGGACAGCGCGCTCCGGCGCAGCACATCGGCGTCGGTCGCGGTGTCGTCGTCGCGGATCGTCATCGTCGGTCTCCTCGGATCGCGGGGGTCGGGGGCGGAGGGCCGGGCCCTCAGGCGCCGATGGCGCTCGGGTCGGCCGCCGAGGCGTAGGTGTCGTCGAGCAGCGAGTCGAGCGCGTCGTCGACCTGCTGCTGCGAGGCGACGTCGCCGTTCTCGACGAAGATCGGGCCGATCACGGCGAGCACGTCGGTCTGCGCGGAGCCGGGGACGTTGTCGACGTCGAGGTTGCTGCGCTCGGTGATGACCGTCGTCGCCACCGCCACGTCGAGGCCGGCGACGGAGGCGAGGATGCTCGCCGTCTCGTCCTGGTTCTCGAGCGCCCAGGCGCGGGCGTGCTCGTACGCGTTCACGACGGTCTGCGCGAGGTCCGGCTTCTCCGCGAGGAAGCTCTCGGTCGCGTTGAGCAGGCCGTAGGAGTTGAAGTCGACGTTGCGGTACAGCAGGGTCGCCCCGGCCGCCTCGGCGCCGGCCATGATCGGGTCCAGGCCCGCCCAGGCGTCGACGGAGCCGTTCTGCAGCGCCGCCCAGCCGTCGGCGTGCTGCAGGTTCTGCACCGTCACGTCGCCGATGCCCAGCCCGGCGGCCTCGAGCGCCTGCACGAGGAAGAAGTAGGGGTCGGTGCCCTTGGTGGCCGCGATCTGCTTGCCCTTCAGCTGCTCGACCGAGGTGATCGCCGAGCCGGCGGGGACGACGAGGGCCGACCACTCCGGCTGCGAGAAGATGTCGATCGTCCTGATCGGCGAGCCGTTCGAGCGGGCGAGCAGCGCGGCGGAGCCGGCGGTCGAGCCGACGTCGATCGCTCCGGCGCGCAGGGCCTCGTTGGCCTTGTTCGAGCCGGCCGACTGCACCCAGGCGACGGTGACCTGCTGGTCGGCGAGGGCGGCCTCGAGCCAGCCCTTCTCCTTGATGACCAGGCTCAGCGGGTTGTACGTCGCGAAGTCGAGCGTGAGCGTGCCCCCCTGGGTTCCTCCGGAGGCGGCGTCGGCGGTCGCGGCCGCCGCTCCTCCTCCGCCCTCGCCCTGCACGCAGCCCGCGAGGAGCGGGACGGCGGCGGCGGTGAGCAGACCGGCGAGTGCGGTGCGGCGGGTGAGCGGGGAGCGGGTGAACGACATGGGGGCCTCGGCTTCGGGGATGCGGTGACAGTGAGTGTGGACGCTGCGGGGGAGGGCGGCGACCGGAGGTCGATCACCTACGCCGAGCTCC